>JACRPZ010000069.1 GCA_016222905.1 Nitrospirota bacterium | reverse complement strand
GAGTGAGTGAGTGAGTGAGTGAGCAAATTCCGGGCCAATTTGTTCTTTCCGGTTTTTTGTCTGATCTTCATCAGCAATCACCAACCTGCTCATATGCAGTCAGATAAAATTTGTTTCGGTTTATCTCACAAACGGCATTAGGTAAGACCTTATCATGAAGGAAAGATGTTTGTCAAGGTTGTTTTGAAGAATGTCAATGTTTTCTGAAGAACAATATAAGATGTAGAATCTGTTTATGGATTGTGTTAAGATGTGACATGGCTTGAGCCGCCCGTCTTTATCAAGAAAGAGAACTTATATTAAATAGGGATCGTTTAAAAGTTTATGTCCAAAAAAACAAAGGCAACTGTTCTTGTAGTTGATGATGAAGAGAGCATACTTGAGACCCTCAGCAGTATTCTCGAAGACGAAGGTTATGAGGTTAGCACTGCATCTTCAGGCGAAGGTGCCCTCACATATTTTGAAAAAACATCTCCTGATGTTGTGCTTCTCGATGTCTGGATGTCCGGCATTGACGGGATTGAGACACTGAAGAAGATAAAAGAGATCAGCAAGGAAACCCCTGTCATCATGATTTCCGGACACAGCACTATAGATACGGCAGTTCATGCCATCAAGCTCGGCGCGTATGACTTTCTTGAAAAACCGCTATCTCTTGAAAAAGTCCTGATCCTAACCAAAAGGGCCCTTGAAAAACAGAGGTTAGAGAAGGAAAACATAGCATTAAAATCAAGCATCTTTCAGGAATTGGAGATAGTCGGAAAGAGCCCTAAAATAATAACCCTGAAGGAAGAGATAACAAAAGCGGCTGCTTCACAGAGCAGGGTCATTATATACGGTGAGAGCGGCACCGGCAAGGAACTGGTTGCCAGGAAGCTGCATACGGCAAGCGACAGAAGAAATAATAATTTTATAGAAGTCAATTGCGCGGCTATTCCAAATGAATTGATCGAGAGCGAGTTATTCGGTCATGAGAAAGGTTCCTTTACCGGAGCGTTTGAGCGTAAAAAAGGAAAGTTCGAACTGGCGGATGAAGGCACCCTCTTTCTTGATGAGATAGGAGATATGTCGCAGGCCGCACAGGCAAAAGTGCTTCGTATTATTGAAACTCAGGAATTTCTCAGGGTCGGGGGAAGCAAAAATATAAAGGTTGACGTAAGGATAATAGCCGCGACAAATAAGGCTCTTCAGGATGAGATCAAAAAAGGCAATTTCAGGGAAGACCTCTACTTCAGACTTAACGTAATTCCAATCAATGTCCCTCCGCTCAGAGAAAGGAAGGATGACATACCGCTGCTTGTTGAGTGCTTCCTTAACAATTTCGCAAAACAATATGGCCAAAAAACAAAAGAGGTGAGTAAAGCCACTTCTCAGGCTTTAATGGAATATGACTGGCCTGGAAATGTCAGGGAACTCAAGAATACAATTGAACGGCTTGTAATCATGAGTCAATCCAATCTTATAGATGTTAAAGAACCGCTCAGCGTAATTGAAGAAAAGGCAGACTTCTTTAATTACAAGACCTTAAAAGAGGCGAGGAAGAACTTCGAAAGCCGGTTTATTCTGAAAAAACTGGAGTCAAACAGCTGGAATGTCACAAAGACCGCGGATGAGCTTGATATTGAAAGGAGCAACCTCCACAGAAAGATCAAGTCACTCGGAATAGAAATACCTTGATCTGAAATCTCATTGCTGCTGTATCTCCTCAGGAAGTTCTGGGACGCCTTCCGGAGGTTCCGGATTAGGAACCGGCTCTGGAGCAGGTACAGGAACCGGGGCAGGCGATACAGGAGCTGGAACCGGTGTGGGTGCAGGAGCTTTTATATTTGTCTCATTCCGCGCAGGTCTTTGTGGATTTGGTCTTACCCTCCGTCTTGCCACTCCCGCTCCTTCCTGCATTTTCTGTACAGGCGCGCCTGGAGTTGGCTGAGACATATTTGCACCTCTCTTGCCCCTGAGTTTCACCTCAATTGTCTGTCCTCCTGCTTCCAGCAGAACCTTATCATCCTGTATATCAACAATAAGATACCCTGAAATAGACTCATTTACGCGGTACATCTTTGCTGCCTTTCCCGCTTCCTCCTTTAGAAGCGCTGTCTTTTCAGCGCCGACAATTACTGTGCCGAAGAGCGTAGGAGGATTTTTTGGTGGCATTTCTGTACTGTTAGCGTCCGATGACGAGGCAGTTCTTGATGAACGGAAGATATCCTTTTCAGTTATCACCTTTAAAGATTCTTTATCAATTCCTTTATCTTCACCGGCAGCTTTAATTTTATCCGGCTCAGCTTTTTTAACTGTAATATTTAAAGGGTTATCCTTTTTATATATAATGGCCTTATAAAATCTAAGTCCAAGAAAAGATACTATCAGTATCAGAATAATATTTATAAAGAAATAATTACGAAACATCTTTACCCTCTTTTATACCGGCAGCTTTTTCCGCAGAGAGCTTCTCAATAAAGCCCATTATCTGTAATGTTGCATTAATATTAACAGGATTATTGACATTTGTGACCTTTATTTTCATATCAATTACGGTAAGAAGATAGGGAGACTGCTTCAGCGCATAGAGTATGCCGCTCAATTTTTCAGTATTTGCAGTAAACCCTATTTCCACAGGAATGCCGAGGTAAAAATTAAAATCAACCGGCGTAAGCGCGCGCTCGAGGTTAACATCAATATTCAGGGAAGAAGTCATCTCCTTCAATATCCTTTGGAGCTCTGCTGCTGCAACCGGGGTCTTCTCTCCTTTTAAAAGCGAGAGTTTCAGCCTTTCAAAATCCTGCTTGGAAGCATTAACCTGCATCTGCAGTTCATCACTTTCAGATAGCTTTATCAACTGTTTCTTCAGCAGAACAATCTTTACGTCAGAAACATTGCTTACGCTCTCAATAAAGTCACGATACCAAGAGAAGAGGCTGAAGGCTATAATCATGAGCGCAATAAGCCCGCCGATAAGCAAAACTCTCTTATCTCTTTGTTTCACTTTAATTGGCAGTTTCATCTTGCCCCTTCCTCTCTTTTACCACAGGCTGCATATCTGTTATTGAAGAAACATCGGTCATCGCCCGCTTTTCAGGGCTGACTAAATATGCCTTCAGTTTAAAACCCTCTTTTTCCATTACCTTTCTGATGGGGCCGACAAAGACAACCTGTTCAAAAAACGGCGAATCTTCCAGCAGCGAAATAAGTTTAGAGGACGAAGCGGAAAAACCGCTTATAACTATCTCGCCGTCCGTCTTCTTTTCACCCTCAGAACTAACCCCTTTGTAATCAAGGTTTGTAATCCATGTATCTGACGGCAGAACATTAGTAACCTCCCTGAGAACTTCAAGCGCAACATCTTCTTTTTTAACATTAAACATGAAGTCTCTGTGAATTTTAAATGTATTTATATCTGAAGAAAGTTTTTCAAGTGCTTTGACTTGAGGCTCATTCTTTTTCAGTTCATCCTCGACGCTCTGCAGATATTTCTTCTCTTTGCCCGCGCCTGTTGCAAAAATCCCCAGGACAATAAACAGGATCATGACCGTTAATATTTTAGCCAGGACAGCGGCTGTTTTACTGGTCTCATAATCTGCCTTATGCTTCAGCATATTTATCCTGTAAGAACCAATTCCAAGTCCGCTTAAGGCTGCTCCGACAGAGGCCGCGATCCCGGTCATTTCCGGGCCTTTCAGGGTATCAAGCATATTAACAGGAATTATATTTATGCCAAGCTTCTCTTTCAACGCATCTTCAATACCGGGCATGGAAGCGCCGCCGGCAAGGAAGAGATTGTTAAAGCCGGCCGCTGAAATTTCAGCTAATATGTTTGTCATATATAAGGCTATATCATCTACAAACGACTGAAGGGGTTTATTTTCGTCAATAAGGAATGATTGCAGGTAAATGCAGGAGCCATTTCTTATTACCGCCATATAGGCTTCCGTTTCATGAATATATAATGATACATTCACTTGCTCCTTCTTTTTGAAAAGATCTGACTTCCCGGCAATGCCCGCAACTTCCCGCCAACCGCCTATTGATACGCCGCTCATTTCCATTGCATTCAGAACGGCAAATGAGGATATGGTGATAACATCCGGACTGAGGGAAAACTTTTGGAGAAATTCATTCACTGCATCGAGCTTTCCTTTGGGAACGGCAGCAAATACTACTTTAACAGCAGTATCCCTCTCATCTACAATCTTAAAATCATAATTAACATCATCAATCTGAAACGGGATATGACGTTCTATCTCGTATCGCATTAATTGTGAAAGCGCGTCCCTGCCTCTTTCCCTGGTTAACGGCAGTTCTGTAAATTTGATAATAGCCCATTTGTCAGGAATACTTACAAAAATTCTACCGTTCCGTATGCCGCGCCTGCTTAAATGCTCCCTGATAGCAGAGATAATCTCATCATCACTCTTAAATGGAAACATTGCAGATGACAGCGCCCTCATGCCCGAGAGGCTGTTCTTAAGGTGCGTGATTGTAATAGAGTCTTCTTTAAATGCTATGCCCAGCAGTTCTCTCATACGGATTACCCAAAAAAGTTGTCATCCCAGGAAACAGCCTCCAGACTGTTTCCCTTTTTTTGCACTGTTGTTTTAATAGTTCTTTTGATCGCGCCGCCCGCAGATACCCCTGTTGAGGTAATAGTAAAAAAGTCGGATGATACCTTGCCTTCCGCGGAACCTTTAATGGGCCCAGCTTCTCGTTGAGCGATAATACCGGCTGCTCTCTCAACCCCTAAGACTGCCTCAAGCACGACATCAGAACTTGTATTAATATTAATCGTATTCAAACCATTCACAGTTAAATATTGTACAACACCTGTATATTTTTGTTCGCTGTCCGCATCTTTTGAGCCATAGAAAATCTCTTTGGTCATGCCTTTTACAAGCAAAAGCTCATCTATTAATTCAAAAGGCCCGTCCTTGCAGCTATAGGAATACTCCAAAGACCTGTAGTAGTCTTCCTCGGCGCCGTTTAACATATGAAGGTCGTTTTCGTCCCTCCAGTCAATAATTGAGTCAACTATTATATCCACATCTGTAATATCAACGCCGGATTTTAGAAATAAATATCTCATTTGCAGCGCCGACGCAGTGTTGATATTCAGCTTGCTCTCCTCATCAGAAAGATTATACGAAAAGCTGCCGCGTACCAGATTGCCGCTTCTTTGCGGAGCTTCATTGTCAATATTAAATACCAGGACTCCGTCTTCATTCAGATATGTATACTGTGATTCTGTCAGGAGTATCTCCGTCTTTGCCTTCTCAATGCCCGATAAAGCCAGATAGTAAGCCTCCGCCTCTTCTTTAAAATTTCTTGTTATTTTAGTCTCGGTTCTCATCGAATATGAAAATTCTCCGACAATGGCTGTAAGTAAAACAATTACCCATAAGACAACAAGAAGCGCAACCGCTCCGGTCTCCTCTCTAAGGATACCGAGAGTTCCATTGTCGCCTCTGCCGGATTTTTTATAAAGCTCCATTATTCTTTTTGCCTTCGGGATCTATTTTAACCAACGGCAACGTAACAATCATCGGCTCAAAATCCCCTATCTTCAGCGTTACAGCGCCCGGCAGACTATCGCCCATATCCCAGGATTCCTTAAACTCTCCGCCATCTGAAGCAAGGTACGAAAATTTGACCTCTCCGATTTTTGACTCCACGATCTCATCATCACCGAAGGTCGTCTCAAATAATTTCTTGTCCGGAAGCACGCCCTCTTTATATAAAAGCGCCCCGTCCTTGTACCTGTACCTTATCCATTTGAATCCTCTGAAGTTTGAATCATGTGAGACGGTGACAAACATGATAGAATCTGATTCGCCCTTGAATATCACAACCTTTTTTTCATCAATCTTCATCTTGTAAGGATATGCCGATTTTATCTGCTGCGACATCAATTCGTACAATACTCTATATTTCTGGATCTCGCTTGTCTCTTTGTCGCCTCTTTCCCAGGCATCTATCCCAAGACGAAAACCGCTGCCGATGATCAGCGCAACAAGGCATAAAATGACTATAGACAGAATAACTTCAACCAGTGTAAATCCGAAAGTTGAAGGTTGAAGTTTGACCGCTGTTGGTTTTTTGCGTTTTTTATTTAATTTTTCGACTGCGCCGTAAAACATTTTTTAAAGGTTTTTAGCCTCTTCAGCAGAAACCATTTTTAAACTTTCAAGCTCTACTGAATTCTCTTTTTTAGCTCCGCCGCTCCACATTATTTTAACTTTTAATTTCAATAATTTAAAACCTACATCTTCTTGTTCTTTATTGGTAAACTCCTCATAAGTCTGTGCGTCTGCCTCCCATTTATACCCGTCCCTGAACTCTCCTTTTTCCTGCGGACTAATAGGCGAGACAGACAACTCCGCCATCTTGTCCATTGCGTGCATGACCGCCCTTGTATAATCGCATGAGGCCCTGCTCGCCTTCAGCCCGGCTGCAAAAAGCTGCATGATCATAACAAGACTTACAGACAGTATAGCGACAGCCACAATAACCTCTATAAGCGTAAACCCGGCCCCTTCTGAAAATTGCGAATTAATAATCCTGAAATTATTTGACTTAGTACCCTGCATGATTATTCAGTATGAGTTCAGATTTTTCCTTATCTCCACCTTGCCGGTTAATCTATTGACCGTTACTAATAAATTTCTATCTGCCTGATTCCGGATATCAATCACTCCGCCTGTTGAATTACCGCCCGGGAAAAAATCTATTCTGAGAGACCCTTCTCCTCTTTCATCAAAATTTACCTTTAATTTATCCGGCAGAGTCCTGTTCATAACGGACTGAGCAGCATCGTCTTCATTATGTTCTGCAGTATCTGCTGCGTACAGGCTGTATGTGCCGTCACTTTCACGAATTACAAAAGAATAGACCTTTTTCTCGGATACGGCCTGGTTACGAGCATATCTTAGAGTTGTGGCTATCTCTTTGGTCACTCTCTTTAATTCAAGATTACTCGCACCCTGATTGACAAACATGCCGACCAGACCCAGAGAAATTCCTATGATCATCAGTACTATGATCAGTTCAATAAGAGTAAAACCCGCGGAATGCTGCAAACTGAGGGAAGGACAGAAAATTAAGGATGAACTGTTCTCTTCAGCCTTTCTTGTTCTGTATTGACTCTTTCTCATTCAACCTTTATTTTTCTTTTCCGAGACCTTTCCAGCTTACGAGGTCGCTGTTCTCCCCTTCTCCGCCTTCAGAATTATCCTTGCCGTACGAATAGAGATCATACTCGCCGTGATTGCCAGGGGATTCATAGTGATATGGATTATGCCATGGATCAAGAGGGATCTCGCTCTTTTTCAGATACGGCCCGTTCCACTCTTCAACGGAGACGGGCTTAATGAGCGCTTCCAAGCCCTCCGAAGTCGTTGGATACCTCCCGACGTCAAGGCGGAATGAATCAAGCGCTGTTCCCAAAAGCTCTACCTGCGCATAAGCCGCATTTGTATTTGCCTTACCCAGCTTGTTGAAAACCTTTGGAGCAACAAGCGCCGCCAGAAGCCCGAGAATAATCATAACCACCATAAGCTCAATCAGTGTAAACCCGTCCCTGTCTCTCAAATGGTTCTTGTTTTTGTTTTTATTCATAACTTCCTCCTTATAACAATAATAATTTATCCGTTAAACCGGCAGTTCGTTAATACTGAATATCGCCAAAAGCATAGCTATGACAATAAACCCTACAATAAGCCCCATAAGAAGTATCATGGCCGGCTCAAGCAATGAGAGCATCCTTTTTACGGAAGTCCTCACCTCTATATCAAAGCGCTCGGCAATCTTGGTTAGCATCTCATCAAGCCTTCCGGTCTCCTCGCCGACCTTCACCATATGCACAGCCATTGGAGGAAATATGTTGCTTCTTTTTAAAGGCTCTGATATGCCTCTTCCCTTTCTGACCTCTTCCCTTACAGACTGGATCATCTCCGCTATACTCTCGCTTCCAAGCGTGCCTTTTACTATCTGCAGCGCATTAAGCAGAGGGACACCGCTTTGAAGAAGAGTGCCCAATGTTCTTGCAAACCGCGAAACAGCAGCCTCCTTAAACAGTCTGCCGAATAATGGTAGTCTGAATCTTGCCTTGTCCCATGCCCGTTTCCCGCTGTCAGTGCCGAGGTAACGCCTTATTGAGAAAAAAAGAGCGGCTAAAAACAGCAGTATAGCCCACCAGTAGTGTATTAAACCGCCGCTTATAGCGAGGAGTATCACAGTAGGCAGGGGAAGCGCCTGACCCATATCAGAAAATATACTTGTAAATCTTGGCACCACAAATGTAAGCAGCACTATAATTGCAGCGCCTCCTACAATGCTCAGTATGGAAGGATAAATAACAGCGGATCGTATCTCTTCTTTTAATGCCTGTGTGTTTTCAAGATAGACCGCCATTCTGGAGATTGTATCTTCAAGAAAACCGCCGGCTTCTCCTGCCTTTATCATATTTACATAAAAGAGAGGGAATGCGGATTTGAACTTTGAAAGCGCTTCTGAAAATGATTTTCCGCTACGTATCTGGGATAAAATCTCTTTTATCATATCCCTGAATGCCTTCTTATCGGTCATTTCATAAAGTATTGAAAGCGCCCTGTCAAGAGGGAAACCGGCGTCAAGAAGCACGCCGAGCTGGTATGTAAAGGTCATCACGTCTTTATCTTTTACGCCCTGCTGAAAGAACGCGGAGAGGGTATTTGCTATATTCCTGCCTTCAACTGCTTTGCTGACCTTTAAGGGGAAGTACCCCATGCCCTGAATGCGGTCAACAGCAGAGCGTTCGTTTGCCGCTTCAACATTGCCTGTTACAATGCTACCGTCGCCCGCGGCTGCCTCATATGAGTAAGTTTCCATCAGATTAACTCCTGAGTGACCCTCAAAACTTCCTCAACTGTTGTTATCCCTTCCCTGACTTTTTGCCAGCCGCTCTCCCTCAGAAGATGCATTCCACCTGAAACAGCCATCTGCCTGATCGCATCAGAGCTTGCCCTTCCCAAAACAAGCTGTTTAATATCTTCATTCATAATCATCAATTCAAATATCCCTGTCCTGCTTTTGTAGCCTGTATATCTGCATTCCTCGCAGCCGGCTCCGTGATAAATTTCAGTGCTTGCCAAAGCAACCTCGACTTTTTCAAGTATTTTAGGATTTGGAGTAAAAGGCTCCTTACACACCGGACATATGACCCTTACCAGCCTCTGGGCCAGCACGCCGATGAGGGAAGATGATACCAGAAAACCCTCGGTGCCCATATCAAGCAGTCTCGTAACAGCGCCTGGGGCGTCGTTTGTATGAAGCGTGCTGAAGACCAGATGTCCTGTAAGCGCAGAATGCACAGATATCTCGGCAGTCTCAATATCCCTGATCTCTCCGACCATTATGACATCCGGGTCCTGTCGGACAATATGCCTGAGACCATTGGCAAAAGTAAGCCCTATCTTGGGATGCACCTGTATCTGATTTATGCCTTCAATCTGATATTCGATAGGATCCTCTATAGTGATGATCTTCTTGTCTTCAGAGTTGATTTCGCTAAGGGACGCGTAAAGAGTGGTTGTTTTCCCGCTTCCTGTAGGGCCTGTTACCAAAAGCATGCCGTATGGAGCGTTAATCAGCTTCCTGTATTCTCCAATAATATTGCCGGGAAAACCAAGATCTTCTAGCGCAGTCAGGGAACTGCTCCTGTCAAGTATCCTCATGACAATGCTCTCTCCGTAAACAGTCGGCATGGTGGAAATCCTGAGGTCTAAATCCCTGCCCGATACCCTAAGCTTTATTCTTCCATCCTGCGGAAGCCTTCTCTCCGCAATATTAAGCCTTGACATTATCTTAAGTCTCGATATTACAGCAGGCTGTAAACGTTTCGGGAGTGATTCAATCTCATCCAGCACTCCGTCTGTCCTGTACCTGACCTTGACGCTGTTTTCAAACGGCTCTATATGAATATCGCTCGACCTGTCCTCAACAGCACGTGTTATCAGCATGTTGACCAGCTTTACAATAGGCGCCTCAAAAGCCATGTCCCTAAGGTGATGCACATCCTCCTGAAGCTCAATCCCTTCCGACTCAAGCTCATCCTCCCTCATCCCTTCCATGATGCTTGTCATCTGGACATCAGTGCCGAAATACTGCTCAATCGCCTCCATAATATCCTTTTCGCTGCTGAGGAAGAGCTCAACAGGCCTGCCAGAGAATACACTCAAGGCATCGAGAATATACTTATTGAGCGGGTCGGATACGGCTATTTGAAGTGTGTTATTAGCTATGCCGATAGGAACTATTTTGTATTGCTTCATGAACTTAACAGTGGGGTAGGAATTGTCAGGAATAACCTTTGGGAATTCAGAAAAGGTAAGATATTTTAATCCAAGCTGAAAACTTAAGGCCTTAAGAATATCCTCTTCCGATACAAAACCCAGCTCAGCGAGTACTTCGCCCAGCCTGCGATAACCTTTGCCGGCACTGGCCTCGTCCCTGTCATGAACAGACTGTTCCTTTAAAGCTACCTCAAGTTTTTCTAAAGTTACGAGTTTCCGGTCAAGGAGGATTTCGCCTAAGCGTTTGTGTTTGCCTGTTATTTCAACTGCTTCATTGCTCATCGACTTGCTTTGGATCAGGCTCTGGCTTTTCGGAAGGAATTATGTCATAAATGCCTTTGCTATTTTTCAGAGCATCTTTTACCTCTTTGAGTTTATCCAGAAAGTCAGTCTTCACCATTTCCGTTTCAGATTTATTAGTTATGACATGGGGGGTCAAAATAATAACTAATTCTGTTTTTGAAACGTTCTCCTTTGTATCACGGAAGAGGTATCCAAGAAGAGGGATTTTGCTTAATCCGGGGATCCCCTGATAATCCTTGTTTTTCTTCTCTTTTATGATGCCGCCTATAACAATCCCCTGCTGATCAGGAACAACAATGGAGGTCTTCGTCTTTCTTGTAGAGAATGACGGATATGAAAATCCCTGCTGTCCCACGGTTACATTCGACAACTGGTCAGAGACCTCCTGCTCTATATCAAGCACAACGGTCTTTTCATCATTTATGCTCGGCTTTATCTTCAGCTTTATTCCGATTGTTTTATACTCTATGGTCTGATTTACCGTGGCTGTTGTATCACTGGATTGGCTTGAGTTTGTTGCTGTCGGTATATCAGAACCGACCTCAATGCTCGCCTCTTCCTGATCTCTGACAAGGAGCCTCGGACTGGACAGTATATTAGCCCTTCCATTGCCTACCAGAGAATGTATCATTGCAGCTATCTTATCAGGTCTATATAGAAGATAAGACAAGCCTCCTGCTAAAGTAGAGGCTGCTCCTGAATTCTCGCCTATAATTGGCGGAAGCGAAAAGAAAGGCGACTCGCCTGAACGGTTCTGGGCAAGACCGGTATAGTTGTCGTCGCCTTCGATGCTGAAGCGATTAAGAACAGACCACTGCACACCAAACTGCAGGTCGTTGGTAAGATTCACCTCAGCTACTAAAACCTCAATCAATACCTCCTTTGGATAAACATCGAGTTTCTTTATAGTATTGACTATATCTCTGTATATGCCGGGCGGAGAGAGAATTACAAGCGCGTTTGTAGGTTCAAATATGGTGATTTCAACTTTGCTTGCGCCGGAACCGGGAGAAGCGGAAGAAGGCTTCTGGACAACCGGAGAACTTGCAGCTTTAACAGGGGCCGCCTGCTTTGAAGGTTCAGAAGCCGCGGCAGTCTGACGCTGCGGCGCTGCTGAGGTGCCGCTGTTACCCCCATACAGAGAATGAAGCACCTCGGCGAGAGACTGAGCTTTGACGTTCTGCACTTGATACACAAAAATATTCTGGCCTGTCATAACATCCTCATCAAGCTTCTTGATCCATATATTCACGGTTCTTAGAATATCAGGGCTTGAAGAAAATATGATAAGGCTGTTTATCCTCTCGATAGGGACCAGCACCACTTCTTCTTTAGTGTAATTCAATGCGTTTAGTATGCTTGTCAAATCATCGGAAAGGGTCTTCGCATTAGAGTATTGCGGCTGAAAGAAAACCAGTCTCTTGTCCTGAAAGACATCAATATCTATTTCTGCGAGAACCTCCAGAAGCCGCCTTATGCTGGACGCATTATCATTGATGATAATCAGGTTGTTTCTTGGATTAGGGATAATGCTGCCTGCCTGCGAAAGCATAGGCTGAAGGACAGCAGTTACCTCGCGCGCAGGGACATACCTTACAGGAATAATCTGCGTTACAGGCCTGTCCCCGTAAGGAACGGAGCCGGCATTAATATCTTTAAGAATCTCAAGAGGCTTTTGCTTGGCAGCAGCACTCGAAACTATCTTAAAAAAATCTCCTGACTTTACAAGGGAGATTCCATTTACCTCCAGGATTGATTCAAAAACATTCAATACCTCACTGACAGGAATTTTCTTCGACGAATTTATGGTGATCTTCGCGCTTAATCCGGGGCTTACTATGAAGTTTGCGCCGGTGATGGAACTAATGGTATTTATCACATCGGCAAGCTCAGCATCATCAAAATTGAGGATCACAAAATTCTCGGAACTTTGTTTTGAAAAGAAAGATTTTACCTGCTCCTGCGTTATATTGGGCGGAAGATTTGCAGGTATCGGAGCCTCTTGAGGTGAAACAACGGGCGGTGGAGGGTCTTGAGGTGTAACAACGGGCGGTGGAGGTTCTGGTACCGTAAGATTTTTAGGGGACACTTGCGCTGCTTCATTGATTTTTGGAGGCTCTGCAAAAACATTGCCGTTAAAAACCAGAAGCAGCAACGCCGCAATTATTGAAATATGATTCATTATTGATAGCTTATTAAGGTTTTTAGACATTATAAAAATTATAACAGATTGGAAGATATTATCTCAACCAAAAAGTCTTTGGACTCTATTTTGACACCTTGCATATTCAAATGTTAAAATTTTTACTCGGTTTTTATAATAAACATTTTATCTTAGGAGGTCTTTGTGGCTTACAGAGAATATAATGATCGTATCGGAGGCATTAACCATTGGCTCTTTACGCAAGATGATTTCAAACACCTTATTTCGCGCTCATTCCGTGGAGAAGAATATTCGAATGTCATCAACGGTTCAGGAGTCGTAAAGGGAGAGCAGAAATTTCCCAAGGGATATCAGGATGTAATTATTCCTGAACTGAAACGCAGGTCTGATTTTCTCAGCGAGATACCTGCGCTGAAGGATGTTAAGCCGGCTGACTCAAAAGTCCTGACCGTTCTGGTCGGTGATAAAGACGATCCGAAGGTAGCCGCGTCGAGAAGCTATGTGGGGATGAAATCTGCCACAACAAAGCTTTCAGGCCTCTCAAGTATGCTTGAAGAATTTACTTCAACTGTCACCGCTTCTGAAATGTACAAAAAGCTGGAAGAGTGGAACAATGATAAATCCATCTCCATTTTGATGTTCCAGCTTCCATTCGGCGGCAAGGCCGGAGAGACCATTGATACAACCGCTCTATGCAACCGCATAAATATTGCCAAAGACGGCGACGGGCTTAATCAGGTCACCTTGGGTCTTATGTCATTGGGCGCTGAGCGTTATTATGACTGCTGTACTCCAAGAGGCATGATAGACCTTGCGAGCGTTTATCTCGTCAGAAATAAAGGCGCAAAGCTTCGCCCTGACGGCATAGCCAGCTTCGCGGGGCTTGAGGTTGTTGTCGCGGGCAGAAGCAATATCGTTGGAGAGCCTCTCTTCAATCTGCTGAAGCAGTTTGACGCCACAGCATTGGGGCCATTGCATACAAAGACAGGTTCAGGCGGCGCTTCTGATAAGGAGACGCAGCGTAGAATATATATTGAACTCTCAAAGCGCGCTGATATAATCTTCGGGTGCATGGGATTTCACCCTTATAAGGTCCATGCGGATACGGAATACTTCTTCACCCCGGAGATGGTTAAACAGGGATGCCTGATAATAGACGCTTCCACTTCATTCAGAAAGGACGGCAAATCACCTTACGGAGATGTTGACCCGTCCGCGCGTGCAAAGGCCGCTGCATTTACTTTAGAGACAGGCGGCGTAGGGCCTGCTACAGTCACCAAGCTCGTGCATCAGGGTTGGCTCGGAATGCTGTATCAGAATATCGGAAAGGTGAGAAAAGCGGTTGAAGATAATAAAACAGTTGTCACAAAGACCTTTGCAAAACTCCTCGCCTCTTACGCAGGCGCAAGCGAATCCGATACAGTGGGCAATTCTGAAAAACTCTTTAACAGGGCGATAAATCCTGACAGTCATCCTGTTCATGCTGTTGACGCATTAGAAGCTATACTGCCGGAGTTAATGAAGAGATAGCAGGATGCTAAAAAATATCACCCTCCCCTTTATCCCCTCCCTTCAAGGGAGAGGAATAGAAGTAGTTCCCTCGCCACTTGGGGGAGAGGGTTAGGGAGAGGGGTATTTTAGGGTCAATGATAACCATAGTAAGACATCAATATTTATAATGAATAAAAAGAAGATTGAAAAAGGCGTTAAGCTTATTCTTGAGGGCATCGGTGAAGACCCTGTAAGGCCGGGGCTTAAAGAGACTCCGGAAAGGATAGGAAAGCTATATGAGGAGATATTTGCCGGACTCTCAACGCCTTTTGAAGAGATACTGAAACCCATTGAAGGCGAGAGCCATGATGAGCTTGTGCTCCTTAAAGACATACCCTTTTACTCTGTATGTGAGCACCACCTCCTTCCTTTTATAGGAAAGGCGCATGTTGCTTATATCCCGTCAGGCGGAAAGATCGTCGGACTGAGCGAACTGGCAAAAGCGGTTGAACTCTTTGCCAAAAGACCCACGGTGCAAGAGCGGCTGACAACTCAGCTTGCTGACCTGATAATGGCGAAACTGAAACCCAAGGGCGCAATGGTGATCATTGACGCTGAACACCTCTGCCTCTCCATGAGAGGGCTTAAGAAGTCAGGCGCGAGAACCGTCACATCAGCCGTCAGGGGGATCTTCCGGACCAAGGAATCTACAAGAATGGAATTACTGGAGCTTATCAAGAAGAACGATTAAACTGAGCAATATTTCAGATATAAGGAGTGGAAAATGATAATCACTAAAAAACGCGACTTTAAGGCTTTGCTGGAAAATATCGCAAACTACAAAAGTTTCTTTCTCATCGGATGTTCCGAGTGCGCCTCATTGTGCGGAACAGGCGGCGAACCTGAACTCGCAGCGCTTAAAATAGCGCTTGAGGCTGAAGGCAAGACCGTGACAGGAACCATGCTTCCGAAAACAGGATGCCAGACATTAGGCACAAAGATTGAGTTGAAAAAGGACAAAGACGCATGCGCCGCAGCCGACGCCATAATCGTCATGTCATGCGGAGCAGGCACGCAGTCCGCTGTAGAGATATTTCCTGACAAGCCTGTCTACCCGGCAAACGACACCCTATTCCTCGGCAACATGACGCGGTTCCAGATGTTTGATGAAAGATGTTCTTTGTGCGGACAGTGTATACTCGATCAAACAGGCGGTATATGCCCTGTAACAGCCTGTCCAAAGGGACTCTTGAATGGCCCCTGCGGAGGAACGAATGAAGGGAAGTGCGAGGTAAGCCCTGATATAGAATGCGCGTGGGTGAGAATATACAACAGGATGAAGAAGATCAACCGGCTTGAAGATTTCAAAAAGACGCTCAGCCCGAAGGATTGGTCCGCGAGCAGAAAACCAGCAACCCGTATTGCACGCGAGGAGAAAAAGGAGGAGAAAAAGTGAGTTTGAAAAGCGCTCTTGAATCCGGAAAATTTGTTGTAACCGCTGAAGTAGGCCCGCCAAAGGGCACTGATATAAAAAAGATACTCCATGAATCAGAATTGCTCAAAGGAAAGGTTGACGCTCTGAACGTGACGGATAACCAGTCAGCTGTCATGCGTATCAGCTCGGTCTCATTCTGCAAGCTCCTCCTTGAGATGGGACAGGAGCCGATCCTCCAGATGACATGCCGCGACAGAAACCGCATAGGGCTTCAGTCAGACCTGTTAGGCGCGAGCATTCTCGGAATCAAGAATGTCCTCTGCATGACCGGCGACCATCCAAACGCGGGCGACCATAAAGAGGCTAAGCCTGTATATGACATCGAATCCGTTCAACTTCTTAAAGTAGTAGCGGGTCTTAACGCAGGCAAGGATATGATGGGCAATGAGTTGAAAGGCGCTACTGATTTTTATCAGGGCGCGGTCGTCACGCCTGAGTCCAACCCTATCGAGCCACAGCTTATGAAGTTTGAAAAGAAGATAGAGGCAGGAGCCAATTTCTTCCAGACACAGGCGATATACGACATAGACAAGTTCAAGGGATTCATGAGTTACGCTCGTAAATTCCCTGTAAAGATTCTTGCAGGATTAGTCCTCTTAAAAAGCGCGGGAATGGCAAACTTCATGAACAAGTTCGTTCCCGGAATTACTGTTCCTCAAAATCTGATTGATGAGTTAAAGGAAGCGGGTAAGGAAAAGGCTATGGATGCGGGCATCGGTATTATGGCAAGGCATATCAAACAGCTTAGAGATGAGAAGATATGCGACGGCGTTCACATCATGGCAATAGGCGCGGAAGATAAAGTGCCGGAGATAATGGAAAGGGCCGGACTGCTTTAAGATTTTAACAGGTTTAAAAAATCAAAGGGTCGGGAAATCCCCGGCCCTTTTTGTTTTGCTTTTCAAGTTGTAGTTATGTTGCGCTATCCCCTATACGACCTTCAATCCACCAGCATTTCTCTGATAACTGACTTGGTTTCTTGTATTGCTGTCTCATCTATTGCGCCCAATCTTTTAACGAGTCTTCTTTTATCAACCGTTCTTATCTGATCAAAAATAATCCATCCAGTCTTATGTTTGAAACGGATTGCGATCCGGGATGGATAGTCATGAGACTTCGTTGTTAACGGAGCGATTATAACTGTTGATAGATGCCTGTTCATCTCGTCCGGGGATATGACAACGCAAGGTCTGGTTTTCTTTATCTCGCTCCCAATTGTTGGATCAAGATTTATGAGATAAACATCGTATTGCGTTACCATTCCCAGCTTTCCATCTCCGCATCAAGGGAGTCATTGATGACAAGGGCGTCTTCTTTCATCTCATGCATGAGCTGAAATGCTTTATCCCAACCTTCCCTCACTTTTCTGACCGGCTTTATAAGCAAAGCATTGCCCTGAACCTCCAACTCTGCCTCCTTGTTAAAACGGCACTGCTCCAGTATCGCCTTCGGGATTCTGATGCCCTTTGAATTACCGACAGATATGATTCCTACTTTCATAAAACACCTCTCATTTCTTTTATGTAATTATATTGTAATTACTGAGAGATAATCAATACCCTCAAAAACAAGAATTATTCACTGCTGAAACTAATTTTAATTATTTATATTTGTAACCCATGCCTCTTATTTCGTAAAATAACTGCGTGGCTTTTTACAGACATATCAAAACCTAAGGGGAAATATGAGCAACTTCGTCAACTTCTGGCAGCATATACCTGAGCGTATCAATCCTGAGATTTTCCACTTCGGTAATTTCCAGATCCGTTATTACGGCTTAATGTATGTCGTCGCTTTCACCATTGTATATCTTCTGGTTGCCTACAGAATCAAGAGCGAACGTCTCGATTTCTCAAAGGATGTTATTCAGGATTGTTTTGTCTGGATAATACTGGGGCTGATGATCGGAGCCAGAATAGGCTATGTGATCTTTTATAACGCGAGCTACTATCTTGCAAACCCTTTGGAGATATTTCTCCCCTTCAGCTTCAGCGGAGGGTTTCATTTTACAGGCCTTGCGGGGATGTCTTATCATGGCGGGCTGATCGGCATTATCATCGCTGCCACTCTCTTCTGCGTAAAGAAAAAGATGGATTTCTGGCGGCTTACCGACCTTCTCATCCCGGCAATACCTCTTGGATATACCTTCGGCAGGATAGGGAATTTTATTAACGGAGAATTATACGGGCGCGTTACGGAAAAGTCATGGGGGATGTACTTTCCTCTTGACCCGGATAATCTGCTTAGGCATCCATCACAGCTTTATGAAGCATTTTTTGAGGGCATCATGCTCTTTGTTATCTTATGGAGTATTCGCAAGAAAAAAACCTTTAAAGGCTTTTTCCTATCTGCATATCTTATAGGTTACGGGTCCGTTAGGTTCTTCATTGAATTTACCCGTGAGCCTGATGAGCAGCTTGGGTTCATTGCCGGTTCTCTGACTATGGGGCAGATACTCTGTATGACAATGATAATTGCGGGCATCGCCATCTTTTATATAAGAAAGAAATAGCGTGTGTTATAATTATGAAATTTACCAGTCACCCTCCCCTTAGTCCCCTCCCCTCAAGGGAGTGGAGTCTAAAAAATCCCCTCGCCCCTTGGGGGAGAGGGTTAGGGAGAGGGGTATTTTTCTGGTCAATGACAAATTGCTGAAGCTTATAAACAGACTCTAAATAATTGGAGAATATCATGCAATCAAAAAAAGGCGACAAAGTTAAAGTACATTACACATTAAAACTCAACGGCGATGAGGTAGTCGAGTCATCAAAGGGTTCATTGCCTCTCTCTTTTACCATAGGCGAAGGGCAGATGATACCGGGATTTGAGAATGGAGTTATAGGCATGGAGCCCGGCGAAACAAAGACCATCAATATACCCTGCGCAGAGGGATACGGCGAGCGGGATGAAAAGCTTGTCTTCACATTCGACAAGAACAGGGCGCCTGCGGAATTTGACCCGCAGATCGGCCAGACTATCAAGATGCACAGGCCTGACGGAAAGTCCTTTGCCGTTACCGTACTTGAAAGAACTGAGAACGGTTTTTTGATGGACGCGAATCATCCTATGGCCGGGAAAGATCTTACTTTTGAACTGGAACTGATTGAGATAGAGAGTTAGATATGCCGCAATTTACGATCCATGATTTCCTGAAGAAGAAGAAGGACGGGAAGAAGATCACAATGCTTACGGCATACGACTACCCTTTTGCAAGAATACTGGATGAGTCAGGCATAGATGCAATTCTTGTCGGCGATTCGCTCGGCATGGTTGTACAGGGTCTTGAAAATACCCTGCCTGTTACAATGGATGAAATGATCTACCATACAAAGATGGTTGCAAGGGCTGCAAAGAATTCAATGATAATAGGAGACATGCCTTTCATGTCATATCAGACAAGCATTGAAGATGCCAAGAGAAACGCTGGAAGGTTCCTGAAAGAAGGCGGGGCTGCTGCTGTAAAGTTAGAGGGCGGCAGAGAGGTCTTAGAGCATATTAAGGCGATGACAAGATCGGATATCCCTGTAATGGCTCATATCGGCCTAACGCCTCAGTCAATCCACAGGATGGGCGGCTACAAGGTCCAAGGGAAGACAGCAGAGGCGGCAAAGAAATTGCTGGAGGAGGCGCATGCTGTTGAGGATGCCGGAGCTTTCTCGCTTCTGCTTGAGGCTGTGCCGATGAATCTCGCGAAGCAGATCACAGAGGAGCTTTCAATCCCTACAATAGGCATCGGTGCAGGCCCTCATTGTGACGGACAGGTGCTGGTGCTGCATGATGTGATAGGACTTTTTGAGAGGTTTGTCCCAAAGTTTGTAAAGCAGTATGCAAACTTAAAGAAGGATATCGCAATCGCCGTTAAGAATTATAAAGATGATGTTGAAAAGGGTATATTCCCTTCAGATTCAGAGAGCTTTAAATAGAGAATACTGCTTCTTTCATCCGGAAAGAAATTCACCATAAGGTAGATTAGTAACGGTAAGTATGGACATCCCCATATTAGTTGCTCTAATAGTCTGGTTCGTTTTCATCGTTTCTACTGGCATCAAGGCTTTTAAAAAAGATGCCTATAAGAATAAAAATGTTTCTGAATATATATTTGAATTATGTGCGTTCTTTCTGGGCGCGATAGTCGCATATCCTCATTATAGAGAATGGATTCCAATTGCTTTTTGGTCAGTTTTATCCGGTGGAATCGCTGTAGTAATAATTGAAGCCCGCAGAAGACGTAACAAAGATTAACTATGGATTGTCTAATCTTACAAATTTAGCCAATATCTCCGCACTGACTTAAATCAGTGATATAATCAGAAGCATGAGACGTGTTTATTCAGTTATCTTTCTTGTCTCATCTTCCGCTCTAATCTTTGAGGTCTCTCTCACGAGACTTTTTTCAATATATCTCTCCTATCACTTTGCCTTTATGGTCATAAGTATCGCTATGCTTGGCATCGGTTCGGCGGGAACTATACTTACGTTCTTCCCTCCGGAGAAATTATCGGAAAGCAGCATAACCCGAAGCGAAAACAGGCTTGCTCTTTATGCCCTGCTTGCCGGTATCTCAATGGTCCTCAGTTATATAGTCTCAAACCACATACCCTTCGATCCTGTGAAGCTTTCATGGGAAAGAAGCCAGATCCTTTACGTGGCTTTATACTGCATTGCTCTGAGCATCCCCTTTCTCTTTTCAGGCGCGCTGATAGTTACCGCCTTTTCCTTCTTCAGTAAAATGCCTGAACGCATATACTGCTCAGACCTACTCGGCGCAGGGACAGGTTCTCTGGCTGTCATTCTTTTGTTAAATACCGCGGCGCCTGAATACGCAATATTCTCAGCATCAACGATCTGTTTCACCGGGGCTTTGATCGCGGGCAGAGGAAGAATAAAAATCGCTTCTCTTTCTTTTATGTTCCTGAATATTCTCCTAATTACTCTTCACCCTGAATTTATAGACGTCAGAATATCAGAGTACAAAGCGCTGCCTCAGGCGATGAAGCACCCCCAAGCGGAACACCTGAAGACCTATTACAGTTCTCATTCACGGATAGATACCCTTAAGAGCCCTGCCGTGAGGTTTGCGCCCGGATTAAGCTTTAAGTATCTTGAACCCCTTCCCGAACAAATAGGGATTGCAATTGATGGAGGCGAGATAACCGCTGTTACAGAATCCGGCAATATAGAAAAATTAACATTTCTCGAATACCTGCCGTCAGCGCTTGCGTATGAAATAGGAAAGAAAGATTATGTGCTCATTCTTGAGCCGAAAGGCGGAATGCAGGCGCTTATGGCAGAGCATTATAGAGCCGGCAATGTCTTCAAAATAGAAAGCAACCCGATGCTCGTAAAAGTAATACGGGATGACTTAAGAGAATTTTCAGGAGGCATCTTCAATCGAAATACGTGGTCGGGCTACGGACGCAGCAAACTGCGCAGTTCCGATTTTAAAGCTCATGCCTCGCAGCATTACGATATTATTGATCTCTCACTGCCGGATACTTCAGTAACAGGTACCTTCGGGTTCAGCGAAGATTACAGACTCACTGTGGAGGCTTTCAAGGAATATTTAGATGCCCTTGATACAGACGGCATTCTTAGTGTAAGCATGTATCTCTTGCCGCCTCCGAGGAATGAGTTCAGGCTTCTCACAACCGTCATAACAGCTCTTGAAGAAGTGGAGCAGAGAGATATTTCCAAAAACCTGATCGCTATAAGAAGTTGGGACAGCATCACAATTCTTATAAAGAGATCTTTCTTCACAGAGCATGAGATTGATAAACTTAAGCTGTTTTCAGAGAGCAGACGTTTTGACTTGCTCCATTATCCTGGAATAAAAAAGGAGGAGACAAACATCTATATCAGGCTACCTTCTGACGAATACTTTAATAATTTTCAAAGTATCATCCAGCCTGAAACAAGGGACTCTTTCATTAAGAGTTACCTCTTTGACATTGCCCCTGTTTATGATGAAAACCCGTTCTTTCACTATTATCTGAAGCTAAACAATACTAAAGCAATCTATAATGTTATGGGTCGTAACATATTGTATTTCTTAGATAATGGCTACTTATTGCCCGTTGTTCTTGCCATAGTCTTAATATTAAGTCTCTTAATGATATTGGTCCCCGCATTCTTTATGAAACAATTTAAGAAGTTTAAACGGCTTGAACTTTTCACGTTATTATATTTCGCCATGATAGGGCTCGGATTTATGTTTTTTGAGGTAACGCTTATCCAGAAGAATATCCTGCCTCTTGAAAACCCTGTTTACTCGGTTGCTGTTGTGCTCACAACAATACTTGTAAGCTCCGGAGCAGGCAGCGTCTTCAGTTCAAAACTCAATAAGTTAAGTTCCTCATATATACAGCTCATAATATGCTGCCTTATTTTCCTGTACAGCCTGACACAGCCTCTGCTATTAAAGTTCATGCTGCCCTATTCACTTGCGATAAAGAGCATGATAATCTCAATATCATTGTTAATCCCCGGATTTTTTATGGGAATCCCCTTCCCTATGGGTATAAAACTTCTCGGCCAAAAGCAAAAGGAGCTTATCCCTTGGGCATGGGCGATAAACGCATGCCTCTCGGTGCTTGCGCCTGTCTTGACGATCATGCTCGCTATAACCGCTGGATTTAAAATAGTGTTATGGGGAGCGTCTCTGGCATACCTGCTGGCATTTATCTCTTTCAAAGGGCTTTCAAAAGAATGAGCTACTCTCAGTCCGTCATACCCGCGCTTAAGGCACCTACTGTTGGCGCAGGCGGGTATCCATGTTTTTAAAGAGAATGGATTCCCGATTACAACCTCGGGAAAGACGACAGTATCTATATTTTCGGTTCAATGACAAACAAAATACTAAACTTAACCTTAAAGCAAAGCTTCGAGAAAGTCTTTTGATAAAACTTTAGTTTTTTATTATGATGAATTATTATTGAGAGGTCGGAAAAGTTTGCAAGCCTTACAAATTGGAGTAAATGATGGATAAAAAAACAACGCTGGTTATCACTATCCTTATTGTAATATTTTCTTTTGTTTTTGCTTCGCTCTGGGCAAATGGAGAATTGAGGAATAAAAAAGGGCTTACTCATATGGCCTCAAGCCCTCAGGGCACGATATATTTAACTATCGAAGATTATCTATTAAAGGTATCTCCTGAAGGAAAGTTACTAAGCAGGATGCATATGAAAGATAATCTCGGAATTGATGAACGAATAACAGACATCTGCGTTTTAAATGACGGACGATTTCTGATAGGACTGGGGAATTCCCATCAGATCAAGGCATATTCACCAGATGGAAGCGTCATAGACAGTTATAACGTTGAACTTTCAGATTATGATTTTTCAATTACCTCAAATACGTCAAACGACTTATTTTACATAGCATTGAGCAACCGTCAAAGAGGACAAATCCACGTATTTGATTCCTCATGGCAAAAAGTTTCATCTATTTCTGATTTTGTCAATCCTGACATCCCTAAGCCTGCTGTAGACGATGATGGTTATGAGGACGAAATGACAGCTGATATTCCTCAAGATCATAATGACTATTTTGACCCTGCCGATATTGCTTATCATGACAACCGCCTTTATATTGCGGATTACCGGAACAGAATAGTGATACTTAATACCGATGGCACCCTTGACAAGATTATCGCCTCTCCTGAAAGAGAAATTTCACAATATATTTATACGGTTCGCCTTGCTCGTGACGGTGACATGCTTTATATAGTAACGTATGACGATAATCATGACCGTGGTGCTATAACCGCCGTTGATATAAATAGAGACGAAAGAATTCATATAGCTGATATCACTATAGAAGATTCTGGAAGGCTTTATTTTAAGGGGCATCTTCATTACCCCGATATAGTCGCAAGAGAGAGTGACATTCTTCTGATTGACCAAAGCGCGGTAAGCGTCCAAAGACTGAGTCATGACGGTAAATATATCGGACTTTTCGGCGATGCCTCTGTACAAAATGCATTTAGAGAGATAGAGCGTCCCTATACTATTTTCAAGATTCTGAGATTCGGATCAATAGGAGGGGCATTTTTTGCTTTGATTGTGCTTGTCTTAGTCTACAGAGTAACAAAGAAAGCACCTACACCTGAAAAAAATTTACTTTCAATACCAATTTCTGCAAGCCGCATCCTTGGTCAGGAAGGGCATCTGCGCCGGAAGACACTAATTATTGCGGTGCCCGGACTTGGTCAACTTGCGGCGGGTAAAAAACTCAGGGCTTTTTTATTTGCTTTGCCTTGTGCAGTATTACTATTTTTCTTGTTTTCTTTTATATATGCCTCGGTAAAACACTTTTACTTTATTTACTATGTTATATATACCGCAACCTTCCTTATCCTGATCTGGGCAGCAGCGGCAAGAGATGCGGCGTTATCCCTTAATGAGGGTGGTCTAAAACCGTGGGAATTCCACTTAAAAGGTATTCTTGCAAGAATATTAATCCCATTAATTCCAGTCATGGTCGGGGCTATTGCTCAAATTCTTTGGGAGATAAACAGCATAAGAGATCCAACTCTTTCATTATCCTTACAGGATATATTGAAAGAGATAATTCTTTATCTGAAAATAGCCGATGAAGGATTTATGACTTTTTCAGTAATTTTGCCAGCCAGCTCAATAATCGCTTGGAGTCTATCGATATGCACAATGTTTGTTTGTATAGGATGGGAAACAGGCGCAAGAGGTATCGATTTAATAACCAAAGGATTCTTCGGCTTACTAATTGGTATGTTATCCGCTATTCTATTGACTATTATTTCGACAACTTATGCAGGTGGAAGCCTATTTTATTCTCCGTTAGTTAAGGGAACACTCATAGGCATCTCTTTGTTTGTTGTCTTCAAAAGAAGCCTTTCTCCATTAGTAATGATCTCATCAATTGCAGGAGCCGGATTAGCTAACGCAGTGAAAATTTATATAACGGCAACATTGCTTCGAACTATGCTTGGAGGAGCCTTTGATTCCTCCTTCCTAGTGGGGACATCTGCTCGAATAAATAATATCGTATCTGACATCTATTTCCTGCATCTATCAACGCTCCTATTGTTGAGTGCAACAAAATCGTATAAAGCAGAAATTGACACTAAATAAACGAGGTTTGCAGAGTTATGGAACTGATTGAATCTTTTAAAAACCTTCATCCTGTTCTACAGGCCCTCGTGGCTGCGAGTTTCACATGGGCGGTGACCGCTCTTGGAGCCGCTGTTGTGTTTGGAGCCAAAGAAGTAAGCACTAGAGTACTCGACGGGATGCTCGGTTTTGCAGGCGGTGTTATGATTGCCGCAAGCTTCTGGTCATTACTTGCTCCGGCCATTAAAATGTCGGAGGGGAAGAATCTGCCTTCATGGTTTCCGGCAGTAACAGGTTTTATGGCAGGAGGCATATTCTTATGGGGCATTGATAAAATATTGCCTCATCTTCATATCGGCGCGCCTGTTGAAGAAGCTGAGGGAATCAAGACTGAGTGGAAACGCAGCACTCTTCTCGTCCTTGCTATAACGCTTCATAACATACCGGAGGGACTTGCAATCGGCGTTGCTTTCGGAGCTGTAGCAGCAGGGCTCTCTTCTGCAACTTTGCCTGCTGCAGTTGCATTAGCAATAGGCATAGGCATTCAAAATTTTCCGGAAGGACTGGCTGTGTCAATGCCTTTAAGACGGGCAGGTTTATCCAGACTTAAAAGCTTCTGGTACGGGCAATTATCCGCTCTTGTAGAGCCGGTTGCCGCTGTTATCGGCGCAGGAGCTGTCATACTTATTCAGCCTCTTCTGCCATATGCTCTCAGTTTTGCGGCAGGCGCAATGATCTTTGTAGTGGTGGAGGAATTGATTCCGGAGTCCCAGCGCGGGGGCAACACAGACCTTGCGACAATGACATCAATGGCCGGTTTTGCAGTAATGATGGTGCTTGATGTAGCCTTCAGCTGATTGACCTATTTCTTCTTCTTTTGAGACTCTCCTGTCATAGGCACAAAAGCAACTCCGCTCATCTGTTGGACATCCAGATCATCCCCCTTCTTCGTCGCCAGAGTAAGAACCTGATAATACAGTGTGCTTCCAAGAGGTATGATGAGTCTCCCGCCCTCTTTCAACTGCTTTATTAATGGCGGAGGTATATGATTGGCGGAAGCGGTAATAATGATCGCGTCAAAAGGCGCGTACTCCTCCCATCCAAAGTATCCGTCAGCATATTTTGTCTTAATATTTTTATATCCTAATCTATTAAGAAGCTCCCCTGCACTTTTGGAAAGTCCTTCCTTGATCTCTATTGAATAAACCTCTTTCACTATCCCGGCAAGCACTGCTGCCTGATAACCTGATCCGGTGCCTATCTCAAGCACCCTGTCAGTTGATTTCAGGTTCAGCGCCTCTGTCATCATAGCAACAATATACGGCTGCGATATGGTCTGGCCTTCATCAATCGGCAGGGGATGGTCACCGTATGCTTTGCTTTTTAGAGATTGATCAATAAACAGGTGTCTTGGAATGTTAAACATAACATCAAGCACGCGCTTATCTTTTATTCCCCGACCAATGATCTGCTCATTGACCATCCTCTTTCTTTGAATCGTCATCTCGTCGATTTGGACAGCGTTGCCCTCTGAAGAAGGATATTCGAACATTCCTAACAGAGGCAGACATAGGATGATGAGAAGTAATTTTTTCATTGACAAGAGGCTAAAAACCTTTTTACGTTTTCCTTAATATCTCCGGATAAAATTCCCGATGCAACCGCTATCGCATCAGCACCGTTATTTAAGACTTTCCGCGCATTATCATGACTTATGCCGCCGATAGCAGCTATCGGTATTTTAATCTGTTCACTGATCTTTTTCAGCGATGCGATGCCTTTAGGCTTTCCGACATCCTTTGTAGCTGTTTTAAAAATAGGGCCAAACCCTATGTAATCCGCGCCGGAGGCCTCAGCGTCAAGCGCCTGCTTCAGCGAATGAGTTGATACGCCTATGATCTTGCGCCTGCCGATAATTTTCCTCGCTTCTTTAACCGGCATATCGTCCTGCCCAAGATGTACTCCGTCTGCATCAACTGCAAGAGCGATATCAATATGATCATTAACTATAAATGTGACATTGTACCGCAGGGTAAGCGTTCGTATGGCGAGTGCTTCTTTGTAGATATCTTTTTTTGAGAGAAGTTTTTCTCTGAGCTGAATTATTTTAATGCCGGCTGATATTGCCATGCGGACTGCTTCTATATGAGTAAGGCCGGATGAAGCCGTATCGGTTATTAGATACAATCTTCTGTTTTTACTGAAAGGTCTTTTCAAGACGATGATCTTAAAAAAAGGCTTTTAGCCACTGACTTACACGGACTAAGATAGTTTTTTCTTCTGCCTTTGTCCCTGATAAAAAGCCTGTGTTAGTATGTGGCCAATTGCTTTTTGTAGGTTTATTTGTTACTTATATTCTCAAGAAAATGAGTATTGAAATTCCCTGACAGAAAATCAGGATTGCTTATTATTTTAAGATGAAATGGTATGGTAGTTTTTATCCCCTCAATTACAAATTCTTTTAAAGCCACTCGCATCTTTATGACGGCTTCATTCCTGTCTTTGCCGTGAACTATAAGTTTAGCAATAAGTGAATCATAATACGGCGGTACCACCCATCCTGAATATGCGGCAGTATCCACCCTGACACCCTGCCCTCCCGGCGGTATGAATAATGAAATCTTGCCCGGACAAGGAATAAACTTCTCAGGGTCTTCCGCGTTTATCCTGCATTCAATGCTGTGCCCTGAAAAAGTTATGTCACGCTGTCTGAGAGAAAGAAGCGATCCTGCGGAAAGCTTTATCTGTTCTTTTATTATATCAACACCCGTTATTGCTTCAGTTACAGGGTGCTCAACCTGCACCCTTGTGTTTATCTCCATAAAATATATATTTCCATCGCTGTCGAGAATAAACTCAACAGTTCCCGCATTTTTATATTTAAAAGCCTTTGCCGCTTTTACGGCAGTGTCGCAAACCATCTTTCTGAACTTACCATTTAAAAAGGTAAACGGTGCCTCTTCAATAAGCTTCTGGTGTCTCCTCTGGATTGAACATTCTCTCTCCCCCAGATGAATATATCCGCCTCTATTATCCCCGAGTATCTGGACTTCTATGTGTCTCATTTCAGGAATATACTTCTCAATATACAGATCTCCATTCCCAAAAGCAGCCAGCGCCTCTTTCTGAGCCATATGGTACATCTGAACCAGATCATTTTCCGTATGCACAATTCTCATGCCCCTGCCTCCGCCGCCTGCGGAGGCCTTAATAATAACCGGGAACCCGATCTTCTTTGAAATTTTTAATGCATCATCTTCATTTTCTACAGTCTTATCGCTGCCGGGCACCACAGGGATTCCATGCTTCTTCATTATCTGTCTTGCCTTTGATTTATTTCCTCCGGAGCGGATATTTTCAGCGGAAGGGCCGATAAAAGTAATTCCTGAAGCAGCGCAGGACTCTACAAAATGGGAGTTTTCGGAAAGAAAGCCATAGCCCGGATGAATAGCCTCAGAATCGGTTATCTCTGCGGCGCTGATTATTGCGGGGATATTTAAATAACTCTGCGAAGAAGACGCAGGCCCTATACAAATAGCCTCATCAGCCATCCTCACATGAAGCGACTCCCTGTCAGCCTCAGAGTAGACAACCGCTGTGAGGATGTCGAGTTCTCGGCAGGCCCTTAAAATCCTGACCGCAATTTCGCCCCTGTTGGCTATGAGGATCTTTTTGAACAATTTCATGTCCGGGGCTCTATAAGAAAGAGGGGTTCTCCATATTCTACCGGCTGGCTGTTCTCTACAAGCACCTTTGAAATCACGCCGTCAGCATCACTTTCAATCTCGTTCATGAGTTTCATCGCCTCTATGATACAGAGCACCTGCCCTTTCTTTACAATGCTCCCTTCTTCAACAAAGTGAGGGGCCTCAGGAGATGGTGATCTGAAGAACATGCCTACTATAGGGGAGGTTACGGTTACAAGCCTCTGTTGTTCCGCAGTTTCTTCTTTTGTCTCTTTCTGTTCAGTGACTCCGGTCCCCCTTACAGGAGGGGCTATGTTGAAATCGGCTAAAAACTTCTCTCTCCTGACTCTGAGCTTGGAGCCCTCCCTTTCAATCTGAAGCTCTGTAATGTCGGTATCTTTAAGAAGATCAATCAGTTTTTTTATTTCATCAAGTTCCATAGTTCACCTGCCCTCATCTTAAACATATTTGTATTTTATGCTCATCTCCTAACTATGAGCCACGAGCTATGAGCTATTTCACCCTCTCTATGTATTCGGATGTCCTTGTGTCCACTTTAATAATATCTCCTTCATTCAGATGAAACGGCACCTTAACTGATGCGCCTGTCTCCAGAACCGCGGGCTTGCTCCCCCCGCTTGCCGTATCTCCTTTATAACCCGGATCGGTCTTCGCAATCATCAATTCAACAAATATCGGGAGATCTACTGTTATAGGTGCTCCGCTGTGGTAAAGCACCTTCACTACCATATTCTCTTTCAAAAAATTTACAGTGTCGCCCAATTGCTCCGGGGTAAGAGGAGCCTGTTCATAATTCTCTGTATCCATAAAATAGTACATTTCATCCTGTTTGTAAAGGTACTGCATGGACCTCTCTTCAAGATTGGGAGTATCAACCTTCTCTCCTCCCTTGAATGTCTGCTCAATGACCGCTCCTGTCTTAAGATTCTTCAGCTTTGTCCTTACAATTGCGCCGCCCCTGCCGATCTTTGAGTGCTGAAAATCAATAATCTCATACGGCGTCCCCTTCAACTCTACCTTTGCTCCCTTTCTGAATTCGCTTGTTGTTATCAATGTTGACTCCTTAGATTGTGAATAATTCAGCTGAGATTGCTATATTACCCTCAGCCTCCTTGATAATTTGGTTAATCTCTCTGCGCCGTTCTTCCTGACAGCAACCATGTCCTCTATTCTTACCCCGCCAAAACCCGGAAGGTATATACCGGGCTCAACGGTAAATACCATGCCCTGTCCTATCATATCCCTGCTCTTCCATGATATAAAAGGTCTTTCATGAACAGCCAGTCCGATGCCGTGACCTGTTCCATGTCCGAACTTCTCTCCATATCCCTGTTCTTTAATATAGCTTCTTGCTGCTCTGTCAACTGCCGATGATTTAATGCCGGCTTTCACAGCTTTTATTGCTCTTGACTGTGCCTCAAGCACAGTGTAATACAGTTCTTTCTGTTTTGTTGTACTGCCGTCTTTTATGAGAACCGTTCTGGTCATGTCTGAATAATATCCATTGCATTCCCCTCCCCAGTCAAAAACAATCAGTTCGCCTTTCTTAATAATTTTATTTGAGGGCTTTGCATGGGGAAGCGCTGACATTGAACCAGCTGCTACTATAACTTCAAAGGGGATTTTTTTGCAACCTTCTTTCTTAAGGAATTCTTCAAATTTCAAGGCAAGCTTAAGTTCAGTTATTCCGGGCTTTATAGAAGGCTGCAATTTTCTAAAGGCACTCTCTGCTCTTTGCACCGCAGTCCTTATACAGGAAAGTTCTTCATCTGATTTTACGAGCCTTAGAGATTCGACACCGCCTGCTACAGCCTTGACTCTTACCCCTCTCTTTATCAGCTTCTTAAATAAGGCATAGCTGACATTGTGATCCTCAAACCCGAGTTTTTTTATCCCGTAATCCTCTATTATTTTTTTGATCTCTTTTGTTCTTTCTCTCCGTTCAAATCTGAATTTAAAGCCTTTTACTTCCTCCTTTGCCTGCTCTTCATAGCGGAAATCGGTAACAAAAATTGCGTCTTTTTTGGTAATCACTACGAATCCTGAAGAGCCGGTGAATCCGCTCAGATACCTTACGTTAATAAGGTCGGTGATAAGGAATCCGTCAATGCCGGATTTAAGGAATTTCTTTCTAAACAGCCTCTTTTTTTGCATTTGCGATTGAGACAGCCGCTCTCAGGCCAAGCATATAGCTTTCAGGCCCGAAACCTGAGACCTGGCCTGCCGCAACCGGCGCAATTAGAGATTTCTGTCTAAATTCCTCTCTCTGGTGAATATTTGAAAGATGGACTTCTACAGCAGGAATATTGACCGCTGTTATAGCATCTCTGATGGCAATGCTTGTATGTGTGTAGGCTGCGGGATTTATTACAATTGCTCTGTAATTTTTGGACTTCTGTATCATATCAACAATCTCCCCCTCATGGTTAGACTGTTTTATTGCTATCTCAACGCCGAGTTCTTTTGCAAGGCCGTTAAGCGAATTATTGATCTCATCAATGCTCTTTGAGCCGTATATCCCCGTCTCTCTCGTGCCTAAAAGATTAAGATTCGGGCCGTGAATAATTAGTATCTTCATAAGTTCTCCTTCAGTTAAATAGACTCTGTTTGTCTGTCATTCCGGCTTGTCCGGAATCTTTCTTCAGGAAGGATTCCCGACGCGCTTCGCTTGCGGGAATGACACGCTTTTAAACATTCACACATTTATAAAAGATAATATTATCAACGTTCAGACTCAGGCTTTTAAATTCAGCAGCCCGTCAAGAATGATATTTGCAACGTCAAGCTTCTTCATCAAAGAATACTCTTTTGCACTGCCTTTTTTATCTATTATAGTCACGATATTCGTATCAACGCCAAAACCAGCGCCTTTCTCTGAAACATCATTCAGCACAATAAGGTCGAGCTTTTTATCCTTAAGCTTCTTCTTCGCATTCTCTATATTCTTGCCGGTCTCTGCCGCAAAACCAATAAAAATGCGTTTACCCTTTTGCACGCTGACTTTCTTGAGTATGTCACGTGTTTCCTTTAACTTTAATGTAGTAATCTCCGACTTCCTTAATTTTGATTTATTAATAACAGAAGGGGTAAAGTCGGATACAGCGGCTGCCATGATGAGAGATGTTGATTTGCGAAGATCCTTAAGCACTGCTTTCTCCATATCATCTGCGCTTTCGACATAAACCATAGCAGCGCCGTCTGGCGGTCTCAGAGACGTGGGCCCGCTTATAAGCGTAACATCGGCACCCCGTCTTAGCGCAGCGCGGGCAATTGCAAACCCCATTTTTCCTGAGGAGCGGTTCGATATAAACCTTACAGGATCCATTGGTTCGATTGTGGGGCCTGCCGTAACAAGAATTCTATGACCGGCCAAATCTTTTGGCGTTAACGCTGTTATGGCAGCCTCAACAACATCAGAAGCCTCAGCCATCCTGCCGATACCTTCTTCCCCGCATGCAAGGCCGCCTTCCGCAGGCCCTATAAATCTTACGCCAAGCCCGGAAAGCTCAACTCTGCTCTTTTTCACTATAGGATTGCGGTACATCCGGGAGTTCATGGCAGGAGCCATTAAAGCAACTCCTTCATAGGCAAGCCAGATACTGGTCAAAAGATTATCGGCAATGCCGCATGCGAACTTATTTATAGTGTTGGCTGTTGCCGGAGCAATGATCAGCAGGTCTGCCTCTTTCGGCAGGTTTATGTGGCTGAAGGAATCACCGAACAGATCTTTATATACAGACATTCCGGTAATTATCTCAAAAGTATACGGAGGGATAAAACGGCAGGCCGCCTCTGTCATAACAACATTAACTACGGCGCCCTCTGCAATCAAACGGCGTATTATATCTACGGATTTATAGGCTGCAATACTGCCTGTGACCCCAAAAAGGATAGTTTTTCCCTTTAGCACTATCGTTACTCTTCTCCGAAAATATCCTCAATCGTCTTTTTACTGTCCCTCTCCCCTCTTTCACTCATAAAGACCTTCAGGTCTTTCTCAAGCTCTGTTAAATCTTCAGACATCTCCTCTTTCTGCCTGGCCTCATCCATTATGTTCTTATGAACAAATTTAGCGGCTTCCTCTTCAGCCTTGACCGCGGCGTCGCCTGTAAGTATTTGCACTTTATCCGAAAGCACATCTTCAAGGGCGAGGATAGTCACTTTATGAGCCTTGCTCTCTATAACAGGCTGGGCTCCCTGGGCAATATCCTTAGCCCTTTTAACTGTTGCGAGAACCAGCCTGAAATATCCGTCAAACTTCTCTTTGTCAATCTCTATCGGCAATGAAATTACCTCCATAACACCTCCTATTTTAATAGTTTTCCAATTAATATTTGATCTATCTTTTCTGTCCGCGCTCTTGAAGCCCTGACTATGGACTCAAGCTCAAGCAAAGCGCTCTTTATGTCGTCATTGACAATAACAAAATCATAATTCCTGTAATTTCTCATCTCATCCCTTGCCTCTGCAAGGCGCTCTTTTATAGTGTCATCTGAATCCGACATGCGGTCCCTGAGTCTCTTTTGAAGAACCTTTATTGACGGAGGCAGTATAAAGACATATACTGCTTCTTTATACTTTTGCTTCATCTGCATTGCGCCGTGAATATCTATGTCAAGAATTATATCATATCCTCTGCATTTTAGCTCTTCTATATTCCTGATTGAAGTGCCGTAAAAATTTCCATAAACCACCGCCCATTCTGCAAATTCGCCTTTCTCTATCATCTTCCTGAATTCTGCCCGGCTTACGAAATAATAGTGTACTTTGTCCCTCTCTCCTTTTCTTCTAAGACGTGTTGTATAAGAGACAGAATGCTTCAGCCTCGGCATGCTTTTACACAATTCTTTGCAGAGAGTTGTCTTGCCTGCGCCGGATGGCGCCGATACAATAAAGAGCGATCCTTTTGTTGACGACACGCCCTTTTGCATTTTCTTATTCTTCAATTTCAGCATACGCTATCATTCCTCGGACAAAAATCTCTGCGTAATAGTCTCAACCTGCAAAGCAGACAATATCACATGGTCGCTGTCAGTGACAACAATGGACCTTGTTTTGCGCCCCTGCGTTGCGTCAATAAGTTTGCCCCTTTCGCCCGCCTCCTCACGCAATCTTTTGATCGGAGAGGAACCCGGCGCTACAATCGCTATCACCCTGTTAGATGAAACAACATTGCCAAAGCCGATATTTATCATCGGCAGCCCCTTGCTTGTTCCCTTCATATCTTTCACCTCAAACTATCTATTTTTCACTGCATATTTATAATCAAAACTCACTGAAGATTTTGAGCCTGCTCCCTGATCTTCTCAAGTTCGTGCTTCATCTCAATCACATTCTCCGCTGTCTCAAAATCGGACGTCTTGGACCCTATGGTATTCGCCTCTCTTCGAAGCTCCTGTATAATAAAGTCCATCTTCTTCCCTGAAGGGTCATCAGACTTTAAGAGCCCTTCAAAGCTCTTCAGATGACTCCTTGCCCTGACAATCTCTTCAGTAATATCCGACCTCTCAATCAGGATGGCTGTCTCCTGAATAATACGCGATTCATCAATTGGAGTATTGTCCAGAAGCTCCTTCAGCCTCTCAAGCAGAGCTGCCTTTGCACCCGCAGTAACTTCCGCACGTTTATTTTCAATAACAGCCAGGTATTTATTAAGGAGGTCTATTCTTCCGCTTATATCATCAGCAAGATGTCCTCCCTCTTCAATGCGCGACTCCTCAAGCTCTTTTAATGCCATATCGAGCGCATCATAAAATTCAGCCGCTTCAACCACAGGCTCATCCATAACGAATATATCCTTTTGCGAAGCCAGCAGTTCGAGGCTTACATTGTCAGAAAGTGAGAGCTCCTCTTTCAGAGAGACGAACACATCGTAATATTTTCTTGCCGCGGAAGCATTCAGCGTCAGCTTGCGGCCGTCGCCCTCCTGCCTCGGCATATATATATCTATGCGTCCGCGTTGAAATCTCTGCTTTACTGATTTCTTAATCTCCGGCTCATAAGAGTACATATACGCGGGAATACTGAGCTGGATATCAAGGTTTTTATGATTAACAGAGCGGATCTCCACCTTGAAATTACCTGCTGCCCCTTTGCCGAAACCTGTCATTGACTGTATTTTCATAATTTTAAGCAATCCACAGGGAGACTCACGAAAACCGCTGATTGAGCTTGATGGACATCTTTTCTGAGATTAAATAAGGTTTTGAGGTTTTTTAAAGCCATATCACTATAAAATACTCTATGAAAATAAGTCAATTAACTCCCGGACAGGTCGGTAGAAGAATATTTAAGTTTATTGAATAACTTCAAGTGCTTCTTCATATCTTCATCCGATATCGCGCCAAGCTGAACCAGCGCCTCTCCGAAGAAAAGGTAGCTGTCTTTCTGCGCTTTCAGCAGTTCTTCTATCTGAGTTTCAGTAAGTAATTCTTCCTTGACGGCAATCTCTCCGAATATTTCCAGAGTCTCCTCCTGAATAACAAGAATTTTGTCTATCTCTTCATCAGTCAGCCATCCCCGCTCTCTGGCAAGATCTCCTATCCTTCGATTATTCTTTAACTGCATAATTCTTGCATTTATCGTATCGCCCGATTTTATTAAACCCTGCTTAAGCAGGTATTGTCCGAAGAGCATGTATTTAATAACCATAAATATTCACCTCCATTAATGTCCGACCGGCAGTTCAATTATGAACCGGCTTCCTCTTGGGTCATTGTCCTTCACCCTTATATATCCCCTGTGTTTTGATATTATACTATTGACAATAGCCAGCCCTAAACCTGTGCCGTCCTTCTTTGTGGAGAAGTAAGGGGAGAAGAGTTTCTCCTTATTCTCTTCCGATATTCCCGCTCCTTCATCTATGACCTCTATCCTTATGAGGTCAAAGGACGGAAGATAAAATGAATTAAGCGATATCTTCCGTGTTCCGGACTGAATGGCATTGTCCATAAGATTTATTAAGGCTCTCTTTATATGCTCCCTGTCAAGCTCTATCCGAGGTGTCTCTTGTAATGAAATAATTATCTCCAATTCTTTTGTATTGCTGTAAAGCTCGGCAACTTCTGTAATTATATGTTTAACATCTGCCGGTTCAAGATGTATCTTTGGCATCTTTCCGAATTTTGAAAACTCATCAACAAGAGACCTGAGACTGTTGACTTCCTTCACTATGGTTTTAGTAGATCTTGTCAGAACATCGTCAAAATCACTGGCCTTTTCATGCCATTTTTTAAACAATCTCTCAGCGGACAGTTTGATCGGGGTGAGCGGGTTCTTTATTTCATGTGCAACCCTTCTGGCAACCTCCTGCCATGCAAGCGCTCTCTGAGCCATGATGATCTCAGTGAGATTATCAAACACAACGAGAGTTCCTGTGAAGTTGCTTGCGGAGTCTTTGAGGGTTGTCATGTAAACCCGTAAATCCATAGGCCTGCCGTTAATATATATATGAATTTCCTTCTCAATTGAACCTGATGCGCTCTCAACAAGATTCTTTACCATTAAACTCAGCTCCTCTGATTGAAGCCTGCTTGTAAGTTCCTTATGCCCCTTGTCTGTCATGCTGTCGTGCTCTATATTCAGCATTGAACATGCCGCATTGTTCATTGTGGCAATTCTGCCGGTGCGGTCAAAGAATATAACGCCTGAATTGATGCTCTCAAGAATAGCCTCCATATTAAGCCTTCTTCTGTCAGACTCCTTATATGCCTTCTCAAGGGACTGCTTGCCGTCCTTCAAATCCTCAAGCATCTTATTAAAGGAATTGATCAGTAGCCCTATCTCATCATCTCTGACTAAGTCAATCCTGAAATCGAGGTCTCCATGAGCGACATTCTTGGTTGCTTCAGCAAGAGATCGTATCGGAACAGTTATGCCCTTGGCAATACGGAGGGATATCCAGAGCGCAAGAAAGACAATAACTAGTGTGGCGATTGTGAGCATGAGAAAATAAATAAATCTTACCGGATGCTGCTGCATGCTGATCTGGTTGTAGTCATTGTATGCCTTCCTGATCGCCTCCATCTTCTCTACAATATCGCGGGGGATTCTCTTCTCAACAACGATAACGCCCGTGATCTTTCCTTCATATTTAACCGGGGAAGCGGCTCTTATTATATCCCCGCCTTTTTGAGATACTATCTCTGTGTCAGAAACGCCGTTAAAGGCATTTATGATCATCTCTGAACCATCGGCATCAGGGGCTGTCAGGAAAAAGCTCTTCAAATTTCCGGACACTATATTTCCGCGTGAATTATTCAAGAGGCTATTGTCGTATGCGATGAGTTCAGCATGATTCTTAACATTGTCCCTTTCATGCGAATAAAATACCTTTGCAATATCCAATGAATCATGAACAGGTTTCTGAACTTCTATCGAGAACCAGGTGTCTATTGAGTTGTTTATGAGCTGATTTGAGAGTATAAAGAGCAGAATTGATGGTATGAGCGTAAGTCCTACAAAGGAGAAGACAAGCTGTGTCCTGAATTTTGAACCTATGGCCTTCTGCTTCTTTTCGGAATATAGATTGAAGAGGTTCCTGCCGACAGAAAATATGAGAAGCAGTAAATATAAGATTATATTTACTACTATGAATACAACACCTATTTTTATGAGAAGGTGTCCGTGCTCAATGCCGAGGTAATTCAGAGTAAGACCCGTGATTATAATAGACGCGATTGTGAAGATAAAGAGGCCTAAAAGTATCTTCAGGTTTTTCATTTATCCCCTCTGACAATAAATGACGCCGATTCTTCCACAACCCTCATATCAACCTCAGGAATGAAGTGAATCAGTAATCCGACCACTGGCGGTTCTTCCGTGCTTTTTGATTCTACCACCACTCTGACATAATAAACGCCAGGATCAAGCTCCTTGATATTGGCAAGATTTACAACTCCGGTAGTAAATATCCTCTCCTTCATAAGATTGTAATCTTTGAAGTTCTTCTCCGTAAGCGAGTTCTCGTAAAGAGCAGATACATTATATTGCTCTCTCAGGTTGTCAAACTTTACGACCCTTGTTATCTTCTTGGATACCACAAACTCATCGGGCCAGAATCTCCACGACCTTATAAGCTCTATATTGAATATAATCTCTTTTGCGACTCCTGATTTAATCGTCTTTTCAAACTCTTTGACATTGTCAATCCCGCAGTTTACAATGATATTGTTCTCTCTGATCTCCACCTCAGGCCCTGCAACTTCCAGCGGCGCAGCGACGGCTATTGCATGAGTTAATATAGAACAGACAATTAAGAGAGGAAAAAACAGCTTTTTAATCATTTTTTTCTTGAGCGCATGATGAAAATTTATTTAATTATACCATACAAACGAAACCACAGAGGCCGCAGAGGGGAGAAGGCTTTAAGGCAGTTAAGCTGTTCATAATTAAAAATATCTTCGTGTTCTCTGTGGTTAATTTTGACAATAAGAAACCGTAAGAGGAGGAATAATGATACCGGAATTAAAATATGATGAAAAGGGTCTGATCCCGGCAATAATTCAGGATGTTAATAGCAATGAGGTTTTAATGATGGCATACATGAGCAAGACATCTCTGGAAAGGACTATTGAATCAGGCAAGACATGTTTCTGGAGCAGGTCAAGGCAGAAATACTGGGTAAAGGGCGAGACCTCGGGAAATATTCAGATCGTTAAAGAGATACTCTATGACTGTGATGAGGACACTCTGCTTATAAAGGTTGAACAGGCCGGCTCAGGCGCGTGTCATACCGGAAACAGGACATGTTTTTACAGAAAGATTCAGAAAGACGGCTGAGAGAATGTTAATATGAAACTTGGTGAAAAAGGAGAGGCGCTTGCGGCAAGATTCCTGAAGAAAGAGGGCTATAAGGTTATCTCTCAGAACTACCGGACTCCGGTAGGGGAAATAGACATTATCGCAATTGACGGAGAGACACTTGTCTTTATTGAAGTGAAAACCAGAGAGAACATAGAGTACGGCATGCCTTTCGAGGCGGTAAACAGATTAAAAAAGAGGAAGATATCCGGTGCAGCTCTCTTATATCTGAAGAAGCTGAAAGATATTCCCCCATGCAGGTTTGATGTTGTGAGCATCTGCTATAAAGACGGGAATCCTCAGTTTGAATTGATCAGGGATGCATTTGAGGCATAAAAGTTACGTTTATACCTTACCGTCATACCCGCGAAAGCGGGTATCCAGATTTAAGTTTTTTCCTCTAAATTCGGAAAATTGAACTTAGCTGTAGCGAGGTAGTAAAATAATAAATGTCTAAAAAAACAAGGACAAAGCCCTTATCGGAGCGCAATGCGACAAAGGAGCCGGATCGCCCTTCAGCAACTTTAAAGAAACATTTTCTTTATAATCCTATCCTACATGTGTCACTGATTATCCTTCTCGGCCTCCTTGCCTACTCCAATACTTTCCACGCGCCTTTTACTTTTGATGATATAGACAACATCGTTGAGAACAACAGGGTCAAAGACATCTCCCATATACATTCCTTTTTTACCGATATTGAGGGGCAGGCGATTATGGCAAGGCCCCTTACAGCAGCCACCTTTGCAATCAACTACTACTTTGGAAAATTGGATACCACAGGGTATCACATATTCAACCTTGCGCTTCATATTGCAAACGGAATCCTGCTCTATTTCCTGATAAAAATAACAGCGGGATATTTGAACTATAGCGATGATAAAAAGATCGGCCTCATCGCCTTGTTTTCATCATTGATATTCATAGCACATCCAATACAGACAGAATCGGTCATCTATATTGTAACCCGCTCCGCTCTGCTTTCTACCTTTTTCTTTTTGCTTGGGGTAATTCTCTTCACAAAGACGGTCCACACTGAGGGCAAAAGGAAATTAATCTATACACTTGCACTCTTCATCATATCCCTTATGGGCATGGCCTCAAGAGAGGAATTCTTCATCTTCCCTATCATACTCATTCTCTATGATCTCTATTTCATATCAAGGCAGGATATCAAAGAAGTATTAAAGAACTTTAAAATCCATCTACCCGTAATCCTCACTCTCGCGTATGTCATATACATCGTGATGAGTCATGACTATGGTGAGCACGCAGGATATGGCGTAAAGACAATTACTCCTTTTGAATACCTGATGACCCAGTTCAATGTACACTGGACATATTTGAGACTTCTTTTCTTTCCCATAAACCAGAACCTTGATTATGACTACCCGATAGCAAAGGCTCTTTTTGAGTTGCCGACCATATTATCATTCATCGGCTATATCGGACTGTGGATTACAAGCATTTATCTCTACAGGAAAAGACCTGTTATATCCTTCTGCATTCTCTGGTTCATGGTCACCCTGGCACCCTCATCAAGCTTTATGCCGATTAAAGACGTAATTTTTGAGCACAGGCTCTATATGCCGAATATGGGAATCATCATTGCCTTCACATCATCTGTTTTTTATGTTTTACAGTTCAGAATTCACCGTTCACATATTTTCAGTTCTCACTTCTCACTTCCTACTTCTTACTTTTTACTTCTGTCTACTGTAGTTATTCTCTTTTCAATTGCTACTTATCAGAGAAACATTGTATGGAAGGATGAGGTAAGTTTGTGGGAAGATGTAGTAAGGGAAAGTCCCGGCAAAGCACGCCCTCATAATAATCTTGGAAATGCTTATTTGAAGGGCCGCATTGATGAGGCTATAAATGAATACAAAACTGCATTAAGACTCAACCCTGATTATGCCGAGGCCTATAGTAATCTTGGGAGTGCTTATTTTATTCAGAGCCGCATTGATGAAGCTATAAATGCATACAGAGCTGTGCTAACGCTCAATCCCAACATACCTGAAGCCCATAATAACCTCGGAAATGCTTATGCAACTCAGGGACGTATTGAAGAGGCTATAAACGAGTATCAAACCGCAATAAGGATTAATACTGATGATGTCAAAGCCTATTATAACCTCGGGAATGCGTATTTAGCTAAGGGCCGTATTGATGAGGCTATAAATGAATATAGAACTGCGCTAAAGCTCAACCCTGATTATGCTAATGCACATATTAACCTCGGAATTGCTTATATAAGACAAGGCCGCATTGATGACGCTATAAATGAATACAGAGTCGCACTAAAGCTAAATCCCGATGATGTCATAGCACTTCAAAAATTTGATTTACTTCTAAAAATTTTGGAAACATTGTCTGGCAGGATGAGGTAAGTTTGTGGGAAAATGTAGTAAGGAAAAGTTCTGAGAAGGCGAGGGGATAGGATGCTGTGGGTATTACAAGCGAGGATTGGTAGATGAGGCTATTCAGATGTACCAAATTACACTTAAGCTATCCCATAATAACCTTGGAATCAAAGAAAAGAAAAATACACCCTAAAAAAAACGGGGGCAGAGCCCCCGCTGTTAGAAAACTTCTACATTTTCTTAACTTTTTGTGTTACCTCACCAGTTTAATAGGAAACGGCCCATTTATCTGAGAGGTCTGGCTATTGGTTACTCTGATGTTATAGCAGCCAGACTGCATATCCGTTGTCTTCCAATTAAACTGCCATGTATTAGTAATGCTGTCATACTGATAGCCGCTCTGACCGGCATCATCTAACATTATTGCCGCACCATCGTCGCCTCCACTACAGGGGGAAGGCGCTATGCTTATCATCGGATTCATTGCAGAACTATTGATTACATTACCGGATGAGTCAGCATATTGCCACTTGATGGGAATAGCGCTTTTGACCTTATATGACCTTTCATCTGGTGACGCATATGGTGAAAGAGGACCAATGAAACCGTAAGGCAAAAGATTGAAAGTTGCCGTGCAGGTCTTGTCAGCATCCATGGTTACTGAACCATCCAAACAGTCGGGATGACCGCTCCAGCCAGCAAAGACAAAACCTGGATCAGGCACTGGTGTGAGCGTCACCACCGTAGTATTGTTATAGAAGATCTCGTCACAGTCTGCTCCGCAGGATATGGCTGCCAGGTCGCTCGTTACTGTGCCGGTCCCTGTGCCGGATTTGCTCACCGTCATCCTGAAATTCGGGATAACATTAACCTGAGCAGGCGATAACCGGACAGTATTCGTGCCGTCGCCGAGTTCTCCATAGAAATTCGAGCCCCAAGTCCAGAATGTCCCATCTGATTTAAGGGCTGCAGTGTAATACCCTCCAAGAGTAACAGCGGACCAGTCATTGTCAGAGCCGCTCCGGACAGGGTAATAGCTGCTCGTTGTCGTTCCGTTGCCGAACTGTCCATACCCATTCCATCCCCAAGCCCAAAGTGATCCGTCTGTTTTAATAGCCATGGTCACTTCTGTCCGGTTGTTAAGTAAATAAAATCAACTGGTTAGCGTTTGGGTTTTCAGTTTCGAGCTTGAGCGCATCGCTAACAGTTTGAAATATATCTTTTTTCTCGAAAATATTCACCTCCAAAACTTGTAGAATTGTG
>JACRPZ010000059.1 GCA_016222905.1 Nitrospirota bacterium | reverse complement strand
TTCCTCTCTTGCATCGTCAGCCTCATTTCTGCCTCCTGTCGCTTTTGCTTACAGAAGGCTATTTTCGATTATTTTTCGTATCGATTTCTTATTTGAGGCAACGATCCTCTTTCGTATCGTTTTTTAATGAGGCAATTCGTTGTATTGACAAAACAGTCTGACCCCTTATAATAAGGGGTAATTAATCGTTAAAAATTATCGAACCGATAACTGTTTGCACAAAACACTTTAACCCGCATTTCCCTTAAGGAGGGTGCATTTGAACGAGAGTATCCTTAGGAACATCGGATTCAAAAGAGTTTGCCTTCTTTTTATCATCCCTGTTTTATTAATATTCCTGCCGGTAACAGCGTCTGCTGACTGGACGATAGAGGATGTTGACGCGCCTGCATATTTCACCGAATTCTATCAAAGGACAATCGCGATTGATAAGATCACCAACCAGCCGCATATTGCATATGGGGGCGATCATTTATATCATGCATATTTTGACGGGACGCAATGGCAGTATGAAACAGTTGATCCTTCTCCCGGGGTAGGACAATATGCTTCCATCGCGATAGATTCAAACAATAAAGTGCATATCAGTTATTATGATTACTCGAATCAATATCTCAAATATGCCACCAACGTATCAGGTTCATGGGTCGCATTCGTAATAGATTCAACAGGATATGTGGGAAAGTATTCCTCTATTGCCGTTGATTCTAACAATAAGGTTCATATCAGTTATTTGTTTTCATATAGTACACAGCTCAAGTATGCCACCAACGTGTCAGGTTCATGGGTTACTTCCACAATTGATTCAGGTAGTGGATCATATTCCTCTATTGCCGTTGATTCTAACAATAAGCTTCATATCAGCTACTTTGGTGGCGCATCTGATCTTAAATATGCGACCAATATATCTGGCTCATGGGTTACTTCAATAATAGATTCAACCGGGATCGTGGGATTGTATACTTCCATAGCCCTCGATTCAAACAACAAAGCACATATCAGCTATTATGATAGCACCTTGTACGACCTTAAATACGCCACAAATTCCTCAGGCTCATGGATAACTTCTACAATTGATTCAACGGTTGATGTGGGACGTTATACCTCCATTGCCATAGATTCGAGCAATAAGGTATATATCAGCTATAACCTCGCAAATAATGCAGATCTAAAGTTTGCAACCAATACCTCTGGTTCATGGGTTACTTCAACGATTGACTCAACAGGCATGGTGGGACAATATACTTCAATAGCTATTGACGCAAACAACAAAACACACATCAGTTATTATGATTATTCTATCGGAACTCTTAAATATGCTACCAATGTCTCCGGCTCATGGATTAAGTCTACTCTGGATTCAGCAGGAAGTGTCGGTTATTATACCTCAATATGTAAAGATTCAAATAATACGCTTCATATCAGCTACTTTGATAGCTCCAAATCTGATCTCAAATATGCGACCAATCTATCTGGCTCATGGGTTACTTCAACAATAGATTCAACGGGATATGTTGGATATGATACTTCCTTAGCACTTGACTCAAACAACAAAGTACATATTAGCTATTATGATGGCACCTCGTACGACCTCAAATATGCCACGAACGACTCGGGTAACTGGGTTACTTCAACGATAGATTCAACCGGTTCCGTGGGAGGATATACGTCCATAGCAATTGATTTAAATAACAAGGTGCATATTAGCTATTCTGACATGAGTAACAACGACCTCAAATATGCCACGAACGCCTTGGGTAATTGGGTTACTTCAACAATAGATTCAACCGGTTATGTGGGACAATATACATCAATAGCTATTGACACAAACAACAAAGCGCATATCAGTTATTATGATTACACCACTTACGATCTTAAATATGCCACGAACGTCTCGGGTAACTGGGTTACTTCAACAATAGATTCAACCGGTTATGTGGGATGGTATACGTCCATAGCAATTGATTCAAATAACGAGGTGCATATCAGTTACGGGGACGGTTCTAATTCTTATCTTAAATATGCAACATCTTTTTCAGACTCATCAGATAATGACGGAGACGGCTACTCCGAAATTCAGGGTGACTGCGATGACACTAATCCGGCTATTAATCCCGGTGCGGCAGAGATATGTGATGCGATGGATAACAACTGCAATGGACAGATTGACGAAGGTTTTACATTAAACACCTACTACCGCGATCTTGATGGAGACAGTTACGGCAATCCTGCAATTTCAACACAGGCATGCATGCAGCCTGCCGGTTATGTTACGGATAATACCGACTGCAATGACAGTAACGCTGCGATCAACCCAAATGCTGTTGAAGTATGTGATCTTGTAGATAACAACTGCGATGGTCAGATTGATGAAGGTTTTGCGATAAACACTTACTACCGAGATCTTGATGTAGATACCTTCGGCAATCCTGCAAATTCAATACAGCAATGCTCGCAGCCTGCGGGTTATGTTACGAATAATACCGATTGTAATGACAGCAATGCTTCAATCAACCCAAGCGCTTTAGAAATATGTGACGGCATAGATAACAATTGTAATGGACTGTTTGATGAGGGTTTGACATTAAATACTTACTACCGCGATCTTGATGTAGATACCTTCGGTAATCCCGCAAATACACTACAGTTGTGCACACAGCCTGCTGGTTATGTTACGAATAATACCGATTGCAATGACAGCAATGCTGCGATCAACCCAAATGCTTTAGAAGTATTGGACGGAATAGACAACAACTGCAATGGACAAATTGATGAGAGTCCTGATGCCGACAACGACGGATATAACGTATTAACAGACTGCAATGACAATGACCCGTCAGTTAACCCCGGGGCAATTGAAATCTGCGACGGCATAGATAATAACTGCAATGGACAGATTGACGAAGATTTTTTTGTATTAAATACATATTATCGCGACGTTGATGGAGATGCGTATGGAAATCCCGCAAATTCAACACAGGAGTGCTCGCAGCCTGCTGGTTATGTTGAGGATAATGCCGACTGCGACGACAGTGACCCGGGAGTAAATCCGGGGGAATCGGAAATTTTGTATAACGGTAAAGATGATGACTGCGACGTGAATACGCCAGACGGCAATGCTGGGTGGAGAATAGAAAGGGTGGATGCGCCCCCATATCTCAAAAATTTTTCCCAGAGGGCAATAGCAATTGATAAGATTACCAATCAGCCGCATATTGCATATGGTGGAGACTACCTCTTTCACGCATATTTTAATGGAACAGAGTGGCAGATTGAGACAGTAGATAATTCTATCGGTGTAGGTGAGTTCGCTTCAATAGCCATTGATTCAAACAACAAGGTGCATATCAGTTATTATGGTCACGCTAACCAAAGCCTAAGATATGCAACAAATGCCTCGGGTAGTTGGGTTACTTATACTATTGATTCAACAGGGGATGTAGGAGGAAATACCTCTATTGCTATTGACTCAAACAACAAAGTGCATATCAGTTATTATGACTCCGTTAACGAAGACCTTAAATATGCGACCAATGTCACAGGGTCGTGGATAAAATCAACAGTAGATTCAACAGGACATGTCGGCTATTTTAGCTCCTTAGCGATTGACACAAACGATAAAGTGCATATCAGCTATTATGATGATACCGAAAGAGACCTTAAATATGCCACAAACGTCTCAGGCGCTTGGGTTGCGTCAACCATAGATTCATCTGGCGATATTGGATATTATACCTCCATCGCAATTGACTCAAATAATAAAGTTCATATAAGTTATTATTATTCCAATTACACTGAACTCAAATATGCCACTAATTCTTCAGGCGCGTGGGTTACATCCACCATTGATTCAACGGGAAGCGTAGGAAGATTTACTTCCATAGCGGTAGATTCAAACAACAAAGTTCATATAAGCTATTATGAATATTTTTCCCACGACCTCAAATATGCGACCAATGTCTCAGGCGGGTGGCTTACTTCCATCATTGACTCAACCGGTGATGTTGGAAAGAATTCTTCCATCGCGATTGACACGAATAACAAAGTGCATATAAGTTATTACGATGAAACTACCTACAGCCTCAAATATATCGTAAATATTTCAGGCCCATGGGTAAAATCAACCGTAGATTCATCGGCTGGAGTTGGATATTATACCTCCATCGCAATAGACTCAAATAATAAGATACATATCAGTTATTATGATTTCACTAATAAAAATCTCAAATATGCCACAAATGCCTCAGGCAGTTGGGTTACGTCCGTCATTGACTCAACCGGTGCAGTTGGAACATATAATTCCATTTCTATTGACTCAGATAACAAAGTACATATCAGTTATATTGATGAAACTACCTACAGCCTCAAATATATCACAAATATTTCAGGCTCATGGGTGACATCTACTATTTATGCAAGACCTTATCATATTATGCATACTTCCATCACGATTGACTCAAACAATAAGGCGCATATCAGTTTTAGCGAAGGATTGTACAACGAAGAGTCCCTAATGTACGCCACTAATGTCACCGGCTCATGGGTTGTATCCACCATTGATTATTATTATGGAACTCTAAATACCTCTATCGCGCTCGATTCATACGATAAGGTGCATATCAGTTATCATCATAGATACAGTGGCCTCAAATATGCCACTAATGTATCAGGAGCATGGATTACGTCTATGATAGATGGTGCCGGTACATCATGGGAAACTTCCATAGCGATTGACCCAAACGATAAAGTGCACATTAGTTATTCTCAAGGCAGCAATGGTCTTAAATATGCGACCAATGCGTCAGGTGTATGGGTTACCTCTACTGTAGATTCGGCAGGATTGGTCGGTGCCTTTAATTCAATAGCGGTAGATTCCAACGGCAAAGTGCATATCAGTTATTCTGATTACCCCAATAAAGATCTCAAATATGCTACCAATGTGTCAGGGGAATGGGCTACATCTATTATAGATTCGGGATGGGTACAAGAAGATGACAACTCCATAGCAGTAGATTCATATAATAATGTGCATATCAGTTATTTTGATAATTATAACCAAAACCTGAAATATGCGACAAATACGCCTCTTGACACTGACGGCGACGGCTATTCAATAAGTGAAGGTGACTGTGACGATACAGACCCCTTAATAAACCCAAATACGATCTGGTATCCTGACGCTGACAGTGATGGCTACGGAAACCCGTCAGTAGCGTATCCGCAGTGTGATATGCCGGAAGGACCGCCGGGAAGCTTTGTCCTGGATAATACTGATCCGAATGACACCGACCCGAATATCTATCCCGGAGGGCCTTCTGTAAGGATCTCCGGTGCAGGCATCACTTACTATTCCTCTCTGCAGAATGCATATGATGCGGCGATAGAGGGAGATACGATCCAGAGCCAGACAAGCAGTTTTACTGAAGATCTGTATATAGATTATAGCAAGTCTGTTACGCTGCGAGGTGGTTATAGCAGCGCTTTCACGTCTGTTACAGGGAAGACGACCCTGAACGGCAAACTTACAATCAACGACGGGTCAATTACAATAGAGAACTTTATTTTACAGTAAATACCGACATGGGAGTAATTTAAAGGTTAGTAATACAGAGTTTTTGCCAATTCGAGGATATTTTGGTTTTCAACCTTTATTTCCCTGCCTTTCCTTTTCTATCTGTTTAGTTCTATATAGAAGGTTTTTGAGGGTGGGGCTTTTCCTTATTTAACTGTATATTTCCTTATATCTACTATACAAAAACTATACATCACCTTTTACCATACTGACTCCTGTAAAGTATCCGTCGGAATCTGCAAGGTAGATTTTTATTGACTTACATGATAAGATAAATTATCATTAATCTAATCATGGATACTTTATACAAACCGCCATTCAGGAAATTTGTTAAAAAGCAATCCAGAGCATTTCAGTTGGCGATTGAGGATGAAGTTGAAGTCGTTAGAAACATTCCTGATATGGGAGAGGCTAAGAAAGGTGACTTAGCAAGAGTGAGGGTGCATAAGTTTAAATTTCAGAGACAGGAATACCTGATGGCTTACAAAGAAGAGGGCAATAGCATAATATTTTATATGATAGGAACGCATGAAAATTTCTATCGTGAACTTAGGCAATATCTAAGGGAGGTTGAATGACCATGCTTACAGCAAAAAAAGCTTACAAAGAAATCGTTGATATGCCGATAAGGGAAAGGGAACGGCTCTTTTCTATTATTGCAAGGTTTGGTTTTGAAAAGGAGAATTATACCCATGCAGAAGTATTCAGCGATATAAGGCGGTCTCCTTTCACTATCAAAGAGGCGGCAGAATATCTTGAGGTTGCGGAAATCACAGTTAGAAGATGGGCAAAGGACGGCATACTGAAACACAATCGGATTGGAAAGAATATAGTGTTTGATCCTGATGCTTTAAAGGCATTCAAACAGCAAAGGCAGGGCTGACGGTTACAAAATCAATGAAAAGCGATCTTGATAAACATATCGAAAGACATTTGCAGGAAGTGTTGTCGAAAATTTAAATGTCTAAGCCAGTAACTCTTAGAAGCTAAATTGGTCAGATTTTGCCTTCTCTTTAACGGTTTCTGGAAACAGGCTCTCCGCCCCGTCGGTTGATGGCATAGTATCCGGGATCTCCGGTGAAAGGCAAAGCGAGCATCCACAGCAGACTATTCTTCTTTGCATCACGAAACTGGGATAATCCTATTGCCATTTCTTCATGCCCCGCAGCAGGCTGGGCACGGTAAGTGCCGAACAAGCGGTCCCACCATGGGAAATTAAACCCAAAGTTGCTGTTTGTCTCCCTTATCGTGACGGAATGATGGACACGGTGCATGTCGGGGGTCACAACCAGGAGTCGAAGACCCCTGTCAGCATTAAAGGGCATTTTCACATTGCTGTGATTAAACATTGAGGTCGCATTCAGAGTTACTTCAAATATAAGCACAGCAGTCGCCGAAGGGCCTATGGCCGCAACAGCGGCAAGTTTGATTAACATGCTCATGATTGTTTCAAGCGGATGAAAACGCAGACCGGTGGTAACATCGAAATCAAGATCAGCATGATGCATCATATGCATCCGCCAAAAGACAGGCACGGTATGAAATATCACATGCTGAAGATATATTACGAGGTCAAGGGCCAGTACCCCCAATCCAACAGAAAAGACGAAAGGCAATTGAATATTATTCAGCAGTCCCCAGTTATTTTGCTGTCCTGTCAGCGCAAGACTTATTGCCAGTACAGGGAAGAGAAACCTTACAAGGGCATTATCAAGCACAACTATTCCCAGATTGCTGGACCATCGGGTTAGTTTTGACATGGTCAGAACACGGCGTGGCCGCAAGAGTTCCCATATGGCCATAAAAATCAATACCCCAAAAAAGAAACTAAGCCTGATAACGTCTTCATTTCCCATATAGTTCATCTTTATAGTTAACTTATCTGCAGGCCCGTCCTTTGAGATTGAAGAAGAACTTAAGTGTCTTCTTTACCTTTTTTGAAAAGATCTTCCCTGAAAAGTAATTTCCGATAACCCTCTTGTTTATCTCGGCGAGAGTAGGGTACGGATGCACGGCCCCGGCAAGTGTTAACAGCTTGACTCCGCCGTTCAATATAGCTATCCATTCACTCGCCAACTCCCCGGCGTGGGGCCCGAGTATCTGAACACCGAGGGGCTTTCCTCTTATATCAAGAAGCATCTTGATCTTTCCGGTCTCTTCACCTACAGCAAGACTCCTGTCGTTTGACTTGAACTCCTCTGTCCATACCGAGTACCCGATGCCTGCGGCTTTCGCCCTCTTTTCGTTCATCCCTATGCTCGCGAGCTCGGGATCCGTGTATGTGCACCACGGCAGAAATGTATAATCCGTTTTCCTCGGCAGATGAAGGACGGCGTTACTGAGCACAATGCCTCCCTCGTATCCGGCAGCGTGTGTAAACTGATACGTCCCGGTCGTATCACCTGCCGCATAGATATGCTTGTGGTTTGTTCTAAGCCTGCTGTCTACCCTAAGGCCTCTTTTGTCGAATTCAGCGGAAATGCCTTTGAGGCCAAGACTGCTCAGGTTTGCCTTTCTCCCCACGGCAACGAGGATCGACTCGGCCCTAAGCTTTGATGTTTTACCTTTGCTGTCCTTAATGACAACCTCCCTTTCGCTGCCGAGATCCTGCACGCTGAGAATTGTGGAATTCAGATAAAATGTTATCCCCTCGGAAATCAGCGTGTTCATCAGCAGGCCTGCCATGTCTCTGTCTTCATTGACGAGGATCTGACCGGCGAGTTCTATTACCGTGATCTTTGTGCCCAGACGGTTAAATGCCTGGGCCATTTCGATTGATACCGGACCTCCGCCGATGGCTATCATGGATTTCGGAAGACTCTCAATGGAGAATATCTCCTTGTTGGTGATATAAGGGGTCTTATCGATGCCGTCTATATTTGGAATGTCAGGTGATGAGCCTGTGGAAATGACCCAGTTTCTTGCCGAGTACATATTGCCATTCATCCTGACGGCATGATCATCAACGAAGGCCGCATTCCCGAATTCAACCTTCACTCCGAGACTGCAGAACCTCTCCACAGAATCATGTTTCTGAATAGTGCCGATGACGTACTGGATGCGTTTAGCAATATCTGTAAAATCGACAGGCTTTATATCCACACCCGGAAGACCGTATCTCCACGCATTCTTAATCATATGATACACATGCGCTGACCTGATCAGTGTTTTACTGGGTACACAGCCATAGTGCAGACAGTCCCCGCCGAGCGCCTTCTCTTTTTCAATTAGCAGTGTTTTGGCTCCGAACTGCGCAGCGCCTGATGCAATGGTCAGCCCGGCTGCTCCTCCTCCAAGTATACCTATGTCGAAATCATAATCAGCCATGCTCTTCTCCCTACAAAACCTCTTTTCATTCTAATCAATGCCCCGCCTCATTACCCCAAAGCTCCTTAAGCCGTTTCTCCCGTCCGCACGTGGTAACGTAGAATTTGTAACGGATCGGGTTTTTCTTGTAATAGTGCTGGTGATAATCCTCCGCAGGGTAGAACTCGCCAGCCTGTACGATCTCGGTTACTACAGGTTCTTTGAAGGTCTTCTTCTTTTCCAACTGTATCTTCGACTGGAGAGCTAACTGACGCTGTTTCTCATTATGATAGAAGACGGCGCTCCGATACTGATGCCCCGTATCACAGAACTGACGGTCTCTGACGGTTGGGTCAATATTATGCCAAAAGATGGGCAGGAGCTTCTCGTAGCTCACCTTTGCCGGGTCATAGACGATCTGAACTGCCTCTGCGTGTCCAGTCCTTCCGGCCGAGACCTCTTTATAGGTGGGGTTATTTTTATGCCCGCCGGTGTAGCCGGATGTGACTGAAACCACACCCGGGATTTGGTCGAAGGGGTGTTCCATGCACCAGAAGCAGCCGCCAGCGAAAGTCGCTTTTTCAAGATTAGCCGCGGCCATGACTGTGGTGATCGATATGAACATAACTGACAGTCCCATTATAGCGATAATAAACGTTTTCATAAGCTCTCCTTTCTGATAGCGGATTATTTAATGGTTGCCACGAAATGCAGGGAAACCGAATTCATGCAGTAGCGCAGCCCTGTAGGTTTAGGGCCGTCGTCAAAAACATGGCCGAGATGGCTGTCACAGCGGCGGCAGAGCACCTCAGTGCGTTGACTGAAAAAGCTATTGTCCGGTCTGGTTGCTATGTTCTCCTGAGCGATCGGAGCCGTAAAACTTGGCCAGCCGGTACCGGACTCGTATTTATCTTCAGACCTGTACAGATCAAGCCCGCAGGCCGCGCAGCGGTAAATGCCGTGCTCGTGATGGTCGGCGTATTTTCCGGTATAGGCGCGTTCAGTGCCTTTCTCTCGCAGAATATGGTACTGTTCGGGGGTCAGCAGTTTTTTCCACTCTTCTTTGGTTTTAACAACAGTTTCGCTCATGACATAGTCCATCTTTTCAGCGGAATAGACCTTGATCGGGACCGGAGCTGATACATTGTCGGTTCCAGACGGCTTTCCTGAACTACACGAAAAGACCATACTGCCAACGATGAGGACGGTCAGCATGGGTATCACGAATAAGGTTAAGTATTTCATTTGATGCTCCCTATTGGCCAATAAAATCTTTGGTCAAGCAAAGTAATTATATGAACAAAAAAATACACGCAAATGACTTAATTTCAATTTTATCATCTTAAGATTGCTTGTCAAGCCCTAATTTGCGCCCTCAACCAAGTCTAACACCTTATTTTTCTTGTTTTCATAAGACTATCCCTCAATATGTATTCGGACATGGCGAGAAGCTGAAGTCCCTTGATGAGCGACTTAAATCATTCCCCGGTTTATATCTTGCCGGGAACTCATAGAGGGGCGTTGGCATGAATGGCTGCGTAGAGAACGGTTTTAAAGTTGCGGACAATCAGCAATCATTAGTTTCTTGAATAATAAAAAGGGTTCAGGCTGAAGACAGCCTGAACCCTTTTCTGTTTTTATATGTCCCTTTTTTAAATATCGTAGTACAGGAAGAACTCGTACGGATGCGGCCTCAGCCTCAGTTGGTCAACCTCGTTTGTCCTCTTGTAATCAATCCACTTACTAATGGCGTCCTCTGTGAAGACGTTTCCTTTCATCAGGAACGCGTGGTCTTTCTCAAGAGCGTCAAGCGCCTCATCAAGGCTGCCCGGCATCTGCGGTATATTCTTCAGCTCTTCTGCCGGAAGATCATAAAGGTCCTTGTCTAACGGCTCGCCCGGATCAATCTTGTTCTCAATTCCGTCAAGCCCTGCCATCAGCATTGCTGAGAAGGCAAGGTATGTATTGCATGACGGGTCAGGGAACCTCACCTCAACTCTCTTTGCCTTGGGGCTTGCTGAGTAGGTTGGTATCCTTATTGACGCTGAACGGTTTCTTGCGGAGTAGGCGAGATTTACCGGAGCCTCGAATCCTGGGGTCAGTCTCTTGTATGAATTTGTAGTCGGATTGGTTATCGCTGCCAATGCCTTTGCGTGTTTCAGTACGCCGCCGATGTAGTATATGGCAAGTTCGCTAAGTCCCGCATAACCATTGCCTGCGAAGAGCGGCTTTCCGCCTTTCCATATGCTCTGGTGAACGTGCATGCCTGAGCCGTTGTCGCCGAATAAGGGCTTCGGCATAAATGTAGCGGTCTTGCCGTTACGCTTTGCCACGTTTTTGACGATATATTTGAAGAGCATGTTCTTGTCAGCCATTTTGACGAGGGAATCGAATCTCATGTCAATCTCAGCCTGTCCCGCTGTCGCGACTTCATGATGTTCCCTTTCAACATAGATGCCGCACTTGATCATCTCCATGACCATCTCTGTCCTGATGTCCACCTGACTGTCAGTGGGCGGGACCGGGAAATATCCTTCCTTGTGCCGGGGCTTGTAACCGAGGTTTGGATTCTCTTCTTTGCCCGAATTCCAGATGCCTTCAGAAGAGTCAATAAAGTAGTAGCCGCTGTGCGAGTTCTGATCGAATCTTATTCCGTCAAAGATAAAGAACTCTGCTTCAGGCCCGATGTATGCTGTATCGCCAATGCCTGTTGACTTAAGATACGCCTCGGCCTTCTGCGCGATATATCTCGGGTCTCTTGTGTAGAACTCCTTTGTTATCGGGTCCACAATATTGCAGATCAGACTTATCGTGGGATACTTCATGAACGGGTCCATAAAGGCTGTGTTCGGATCAGGCATAATGAGCATGTCCGATGTGTTTATCGCCTGCCATCCCCTGATGGATGAGCCGTCGAATCCAAGCCCTTCCTCAAATATCTCTTCCTTGAGTTCGTCAATAGGCACGGCAAAATGCTGCCAGATACCGGGGAAATCAAGGAACTTGAAATTTGCCATTACGGCTTTGTTCTCCTGAGCCATTTTAAGTACATCTTTTGGTGTCATTCTTTCTCCTCCTTTAGATTTTTTCTGACCGGTTATTTTCTTGTTTTTCATATCTCTCTCCCAAAAAACTTGCTGAAATGATATAGATTTTACAACACCGCCCCTGCATTATTAAATAAAAAAATTATCGTAAAACTTCTGGGCCCTCTTTCTGTATTCAGGATAAACCTCTTCGGTCTTTCTGAGCATATCCTCAATCTCAGCTCCCTTTTCATCCTTAAACCATTCCTTTACTATTGCCGGGGTAACTTCAATATGAAACTGAAGGGCATAGACATTATTACCGTACCTGAACGCCTGGTTCGGGTATGCCTCTGATGAGGCGAGACTGACAGCCTTTGCAGGCAGGTCAAATGTATCACCATGCCACTGAAACACCTCAGCTGAGTTTTCATCAGGCAGGACAAGCGCTGAGAATGCCGCATCCTTCATCCCTTCATCGCTTATCGCCACCTTATACCATCCAATCTCTTTTGTCCCGCCTTTATAAACATCGGCGTTGACCGCATAGGCGATCATCTGCGCGCCGAGGCATATGCCGAGCACAGGCCTACCTGTTTTAATGAAGGCCCTTATCATCGCCGCTTCATAACTTAGGAAGCCGTAGCCATCTCTCTCATATACAGCCATCGGCCCTCCCATTATTACAAGATGGGAATATTGCCGAATGTCCGGCATCTCGGTCCTGCAGTCAAAAAGGTCTGCGATACTGTGATTAACTTTTTTTTCATTGAGGTAATCCTCAATCGTGCCGGGGCCTTCTGACGCCGTGTTTTTTATAATCAATACATACATAATCAGATAATTTCATTTTGTTATTACAGGAAATATCCTGCTTCACCATGCTGCTCTATGTCAAGTCCGTTCTCTTCGCACTCTTCGCATACCCTGACGCCGATTACGATGTCTATTATCTTAAAAATGACAATGCTTATTATAAACGAATAAACAGCAACAACCCCTATTGCCATTAGCTGTTTAAACAATTGTGAAGCGTTTCCGAAGAAGAAGCCGTTGACACCATTTATTGCGGCAGAGGCGAAGAGCCCCGCGCCTATTGTGCCTATAATGCCCCCGACACCATGAACACCGAACGCGTCGAGCGTGTCATCATAACCGAACTTTGCTTTTGAGTTCAGCGCAAGATAGCAGAAACCACCTGCTGCAATGCCTATAATAAGGGCTGACGAAGGGCTTACAAAACCTGCGGCAGGCGTAATAGTGGCAAGCCCTGCAATAGCTCCTGTTGCAGCTCCGAACATTGTCGGCATTCCGCGGTGGATCCATTCTATAATCAGCCATGTAACAGTGGCTGCGCACGCCCCTGTATGTGTTGTAACAAACGCCATGGCGCTGAGTTCTCCTGAAGAGAGCGCGCTTCCGGCGTTAAAGCCGAACCAGCCGAACCATAACAGTCCCGCTCCCAGAACCGTCATTGGCAGATTGTGAGGCGGCAAAAGCTCCTCAAGGTAACCTTTCCTCTTGCCGATAAACAGGGCTGCGGCAAGCGCAGAAATCCCTGAGGTTACGTGGACTACCAGCCCCCCGGCAAAATCAACCACGCCAAGTTTGCCCATCCATCCCCCGCCCCATATCCAATGGCATACAGGATCGTATACAAGCGTTGTCCATAAAAGTATGAATATGACGTATGCCGAGAACTTCATCCTCTCTGCAAAGGCCCCGCTTATCAGCGCCGGAGTTATTACGGCAAACATGGCCTGATATATCATGAATGCAAGATGCGGCACTGTCTTGGCATAGCTTGAAGGCTCAACCCCGACATCATTCAATAGCATCCAGTCAAGCCCGCCTATGATTCCGCTTATATCAGGCCCGAAAGACAGGGTGTAACCGATAAATATCCACTGGAGACTGATTATTGCTATAGCGATAAAGCTCTGCATCAGGGTCCCAAGCACATTCTTTTTACGGACCATCCCGCCGTAAAAAAGCGCGAGACCGGGAGTCATGAGCATGACAAGCGCTGCTGATACAAGTATCCATGCTGTGTCGCCGGTATCAATCTTGGATGACTCACCGGCAAAAGCACTGCCACTAAATAGAGCTATTAGCAAAAAGCAAAAAGCAAAGAGAACTGCTGAAAAATTCTTAATATTTTTTTTGTCTGAGTTCTGGCTCCTGAGTTCTGAGTTCTGTTTTTTCACTATATCGCCTCCGTTCCTTTTTCACCTGTTCTTATCCTGATGACATTTTCAAGGTTATATACAAATATCTTTCCGTCGCCTATCTCCCCGGTCCTCGCGTTTTCCTGAATCGCGCTTAATGTCTCGTCCAGTTTTTCATCAGATACGGCAACCTCTACCTTGACTTTGGGGAGAAACCGCACCTCGTATTCAACGCCCCTGTATACCTCAAAATGTCCTTTCTGACGTCCAAAACCTTTCACCTCTGTAATGGTCATTCCTTCCACCCCAATATCTGTCAGTGCCTTCCTCACATCATTAAGCCTGAAATGCTTGATAACAGCGGTTATCATCTTCATGTAAGTTCTCCTTAATTTAAGGAATTGAACATTATAGTCCTTAATAAGGAATACAATAAGCGTGCCAGAAGAAAATGATTTGTTTGCAGGCAGTTGCAACGCAGGGGCTCATACAAAATTGTATGAGCTACAAAAATGTATGACGAATAATGCTTTTGAGGGGGTTAGGGGTGTGTTACAAGATCACTATCAGGGCATGGACTAAAACAATCCCATCTGACCGTTCTTTTTCTTCTTTGTCCTGTCCGGGCTGAAGCTCTTATTTGCGGGTTTCTTCTTTACGGCTTCTTCAAATATCTTGACCTTCCCGTATTCACCGTCAAAACCCGGAATGATGTTAACCTCTCCCAAACGCATGATTGAGACCGCCTCTGCAATTAACGGCGACCCGGCTTTTTCAATATCCTTAATCGGGGTATCGAGTAATATTTTGAATTCATTGCCGAGAGATTCGATGAGTTTTGAGTACTCGTTGTTTACCGCCTTGCTGCTGACGCCTACCTTTAGAGCCTCTGAGATAATTTCGGAGAGGGGGATAATGGATTGAAAGGGTGGGGCACCCTTTGGCTTTATGCCTTCACCTCTGTCAGCTAGTTTGTCAACTCTATGCATAACTCCAACCGTGACCTTTCTCCCGCATACGGGGCAGAGGTAGTTATGCTTTATCGTCTCTCCCGGCGTAAGGCTTACGCCGCAAGCCCTGTGCCCGTCATAATGGTATTTCCCCTGCTCAGGAAAGAACTCTATGGTTCCGGCAAAACCTTTGCTTGTTTTGACCGCATCCATCATCGCACCGAAAGATAAGCCGGTATCAAAAATATTTGCCTCGCGTCCTATCTTTGAGGGCGAGTGCGCGTCTGAATTTGATATAAGAGTTATCCCGTCCAGCGCTGAGAGCCTCCAGTTCATCGCAGGATCTGAGGAGAGCCCGGTCTCTATCGCGTGAATATGAGGCGTTAGCTCTTCGTAGCACTCCTCGAATGAGTCAAAGCCTGAAACAGCCCCGAATATTGAGAAATGCGGTGTCCATGCATGGGCAGGAACGAGCATCGCCTCGGGAGATTCCTGCAAAACAATCTTCAGGAGGTCTTTTGCATCGAGTCCGAGTATAGGCCTTCCGTCAGAATGGAGATTGCCTCTCTTTGACAAGGCGGAATTTATCCTTTGAGCGCCGGCAAAATCAGGCGCAAAGATTATTGAATGTATCTTGCGCGTCTTGCCGTTCTTGCTGTAAATACAGCTTATCTCAGCGGAAAGGAGGAAGAAAGGGTCGGCTTTGCAGGAATCAGGGACATCATTGGTCTTAAACTTCTTCTTAAGGCTGAATAATCCGCTGCCCTCGGGTTTAAGTTTTTCTTTAAGCTCTTTGATCCATTCCGGGTGTGTAAAGTCTCCGGTGCCTATTACCGTAATCCCTTTTATTTGCGCCCATCTCCACAGATTCTCAGGAGACATCTCTTTGCTGGTCGCCCTTGAGTATTTTGAATGGATATGGAGGTCGGCAATAAATCGCATGAAGGATTATAGCATTGAGAAGAGTCTTATGTATGCCGAAAATTTTATCTGAACCGACCGGTTCAGCAGGAAGATATGCCTCAGCCGCCGCCCCCATATCCTGAATGGATCGATGAAGAGTCGCCGCAACCTGAATCGGAAGCGCATGAAAAGGCTGAGACTACTTTCTTAAGTTTCTTAGAAAAACATCTGGGGCATTCGGTATCGCTTTCAGATGAATGTATGCTCTGAAGAAGAGAGAACTCGTCATGGCATTCTGTGCATTTATATTCATAAATCGGCATTGTTACCTCCGAAAATCTTGTATTTGCTGATTTAGTATAGCCTATCTTTTACATGTAATACAATTCATTCAGGACGGAGTTTCCCATAAATGGCGTTAGGTGATCGCAGGGTTTGTCGGGAGGGTCACAGGGGAACAACCCTGTTGCCTCCTCCTTTTTTTGCAAGATAAAGGGCCTGGTCGGTCTTTTCGAGCAGTTCCTCCACTGAATTCGCGTCATCAGGGAATGTCGCAAGCCCCATGCTTAAGCTTAAAGGCATCTTTCCATATTGCTGTGACAAGGACTTGTCAATGTTGTCCTTTAAGCGGTTGGCGATCTGTATCGCGTCGAGCTTTGGCGTCTCCGGTAATATCGTGATGAATTCGTCTCCACCGAACCGCGCCGCAATATCAATGGTCCTGAGGGTATTTTCAATGACAGAGGCGAGGAACTTGAGCAGCCTGTCGCCCGATATATGTCCGAAGGTGTCGTTATATTCCTTGAACTTGTCGAGGTCAAGCATGAGAATACTGAAAGGGCGTTTATAACGGTTGTAACGGGTTATCTCTTCCGTGAGCCTACTGTCGAGATAGCGGCGGTTATAAATGCCGGTGAGGGAGTCTGTTATGGAAAGTCTCTTCAGTTCTTCAGCCTGGTTAAGCAGGAGGTTGTGTTCTATCGCGACCGCGATAGTATTGATAAAGCTCTGTATCATCTCCAGATCTTCCTCGTTGAATACCTCTCCCGAGACCTTGTCGGAAACATTAAGTACCCTGTCAGAACTGTCTTCTATCCGTATCAGCGTGCTTATGAAGGACTTGGTCTTGAAGCGCGGCCTGTTCTTCTGCATGATCCTCTGGTCCATCTCTATGTCACTTACCAGCAGGGGGGTTCCGCTGTCTATCACCTGTCCCGCTATGCTTTTGTCTTTCCTTACACGCATCTTCTCCGTTACCGCGCCGTTAGGTCCGATGTGGGCTTCAACGACAAATTCGGAGGTCTCGTTGTCAAACAGCATAAGTGACCCTTTCTCGGCATTCAGGATCTGCAGTGACTTCTTGAGCAGCGCTTTCAGCAGAGTCTCAAAATCCTGCACGTGTATTATTGAACGCGAAAAACCCGGAACCGTATTAAGTCTCTCATCCGCCTTTCTGTTTCTGTCTATTGACAGGCGCAATGCCTGGTTATCGAGGTTTAATTGCACATAATCCCTGAATGCCTTCATCATTTTCATGTCTTCTGTGGAAAGCTTCCTGTCGAAAACGCCGATAATGCCTTCCAGTGCACCGCCTCTGAAAAGAGGGAAGAAGTAGGATATCTTTCCTTCTTTACCGGGGACTGCGGACAGCTCATTTTCATCCTCTTCATGAAACACGACGGTTCCGGTCTCGACCAGTTCCGCGACAACCGGATCTGAAGTGCCGAGTGAAAAACCCGTCAGCTCATCTTTCAGCCGCCCTGTGGAATAGATGGCACTGAATACCGAATGCTCCTTATCCTCGATCATTAAAACAGTTGACATATTTCCGAAAATAAATTTGATACTGTCCATTATGTACCTGTAGATCAGCTCCGGACTCTTGGATAATGCCGCGAAGGTTCTGCTGTCAAAAAGTGCGGTAAGGCGAAGGAGTTTTTCCTCAACTTTGCTCTTCTCCGCTGAGCCCTGCAGCATCCGGGTCACTGTCACCTGAACATATCCGGCAAGTGCTTTCATATGATCTTCGTCCGTGAAACTCAGAGGCTTGGAGACCGGTATCATGGGGACATTTGTATCCTTTACGATCCTGATAAATCTGAAGAGATCGTCTGACGAGGCAAAGCCTCCCTTGCCGACTACGTATGCTTTTTCTCCGTACCGTTCGGCCATAATGACGAAATTGGTCAGTCCGGCATAGCACTTGTATATAAGGGGCTCATCCTCTTTGAGACGGTCAAGTTGCTGCCGCTCACAGAAATCACTGCATTTAGAGCTGAAGGATTGATTTGATCTCAGAATTCTGCAGAAGGGATTTTCACCGCTGGAATAAACTCTGGAGCCGGCCTGATCGAAAACGTAAAGATCGAGGTTTACCGTTTTCTCGAGGCCCTGAAAATATTCAGCCCATTTCGGTGATGATAAAAGATGTATAAGAGTCATTTTATTTAGCTTATCAGATGTCGATGAGCGAACACTATACGTATAGTTACTACATAAGCATAGTTATTACGCAAGGAATAATAAAAACACGGAACCAGAATAACATTTGAGCAAATTTATATCAATAATTGCCCTGAAATAACGGCTCATTCCTTGTTTTCTTCGAGTTTTCTAAAAAAGTCGTTTCTTTTAATCCGGCCGTTAAGCGTTGAGCCGTCTTTGAATTCAAAGACCGGGATGTCAAACCTGTACATTTCATAAAGCTCATCGTCCGAATCAATAGCGACCTTCTTGATCTGAATATCATACCTCTCTTTGAACCCGTTCAGCATCTCTTCGGCGCTGTCGCAGAGCCAGCATCCTTCTTTAAAATAGTAAGTCAGCCTGACCATCTTTCTCCTATTGAAAATTTACTGCGTATGATAATTGAAGGTTATTCTTTAACGCTAAAGATTATATATAAAATTAAGGCAGATCTGTCATCTTCATGGATAGCTCCTCCTTGCCATCCAATCTTAACCGGACAGTTCTAAACGAATAACATTGACAAACATCTTACCTTCATGATAACGTTTTCCCTAATGCGGTTTGTGCGCTAAACAGAAACAATTTTATCTTTCTGCCTATGGGCAGTTTGGTGATTGCTGATGACGATCAGACAAAAAACCGAAAAGAATAAATTGGAACGGAATTTGAGACTGCTGAAAAAGACTGGCATTAAGTTTGCATAAATAAAGCAAACATAAAGTCAGGAGGGACGATGATAAAGAAGGATTACGGGCAGGTCAGTTTCTACAGCTATATATACGACGCGGTAATACCGAAAGAC
>JACRPZ010000072.1 GCA_016222905.1 Nitrospirota bacterium | reverse complement strand
CTTTCGGTATTACCGCGTCGTATATATAGCTGTAGAAACTGACCTGCCCGTAATCCTTCTTTATCATCGTCCCTCCTGACTTTATGTTTGCTTTATTTATGCAAACTTAATGCCAGTCTTTTTCAGCAGTCTCAAATTGCTGTTTGGCGATGAAGCAGATGTAAATGAGAGGTTATTTGTAGAACCTGGATATGGGTCTCCGGTATTGCCTCGGTTGAGATTTTTTTCTAATTCCCAGAGGTTATCAGCCTGGACTAATTTAACTTTATAATGGCCTGAGGCACAGGAAGGACCTCCGGGGTAACACTCGTAATTATTTGTGGCCGCAGCGCCGTCAATATGCCATATAAGAAGACCCGGCCCAGGCAACCCTGCATCAAAACTCGTCTTCTGCCTGTTTTCAACAAGAAAATATTCTCCTGACGCAGGGGTTCCGGTGAGCAGTTTGTATACATCAGGTGAAGCAGATGCCTGAACTATAGGTTCATTAGTTAAAGTCCCTGCAACCTGTGTCGGCGTCACCCATCCCATGTAATATTTAGACCATGCATCCATGTGCGCGGGGCGATCTCCGGGTCTTGTCACCTGATTCCATGAACCGCCAGCCATCAGGCTCCAGTCTCCGATGCCTTCAGAACTGCCGTCTGTATCGTAAAGGTCTGGCAGACCGAGGGCATGTCCATACTCATGGGCGAAAACGCCCATTGTCTGCATGCCTCCGTACAGAGTCTCAGGCTGAATTACATAATCACTGACCCTTATGAAGCCTCCGGCAGGGCAAGGGTCATTAGTAGTATAAGTGCTGCTTAGGCTCCAGCTGTGCGACCATATGTCATTAACGTTTCCGCTTGCCTCTGTTCCGTTGCCCTGATGCACAATATTAACTACGTCCACGTAGCAATCTCCATCCTGATCATAAGGGGCGAAATTAAATCCCGCATTATCTGCTGCTACTACAGCTTCTCTGGCAAGGGCAGCAGCCCTTAAAAAGCCGTTTGCATATCCATAATAATCATGGGTATTTGAAGCAGTGTACCATCCGACAACCCCGCCTGGGCCCGCAGAAACACTGAATGCCCCGTATGAAACCTCCTGATAGTAGTCCTTCATGCTGTAATTCCCTGTGCCGAAGAGCAGGGTGTTGAAATTTGCAGTTGTATAACTTGTGGCCGTGTTGTTGAAATTGATGAGGATTATTGGGACATTGGCAGTGCCTGTTGGCGGAACGACGTTCTGAATGCCCTCTCCTAAAGTCTCCTCTGAAAGATTTGCAGAAATGTTTTGCCTCGCGGGCCTAAGATGTCTGATATCTAAAGGAGGATCATCTGCTCCCACAACCCTTGAAGAACTCCTGAGGCTTCCGTCTGTATCATTTGCTGCATATGCCCATTTGCCGAGGTCTTCATCAAATACAATGGAGTATCCGTCGGAGGTCTCCCAGCCGTTAAGCCACTCATCGCCCCACTGCCTTGCCTCAAATTTGGCGCCGTCAGGCTGGCTCAATGTATGCAGTACCGGCGCAGCCGGCACAGCATGTCCTTTTATGGGAAGGGTAAAAAAGATGGATAATATTGTAAAAAATACTACATAAATATAGATTTTTCTGTTTAACATAATTATCTCCTTTATTTTATAACCTCGATTTTTTTTATCCAGAACAAACCGCCTCTTTCATCTCCTCTATATTCTACGACCGCCTTAACCTCTTTATTTAACAGATCTGAAGATTGTTTCTCTTTTGAATAGAATATCATGGACCGCCCTTCTTTACCCCGGATAAAATTAGGATAAGCATTTACATCTTCCACTGTCCTTACAGAGATCACAAACTTGTAAATAATCTGCTCAGGAACTATGCCTACTAAGCCGGATTGGGTGAGAGAGTGTTCTTCAACAACTCCATGCAAGACCGCCTCATTATGCATCACTGGCACAGCGCCTGCCGCTGCATTAAAAATAAAGGAAACTATGAAGATAGAACCTGTCGTTACAGTTGTTCTAAGCGCTCTTCTCATTTTTTATCCCTCTGATAAATATTAGACATATTCAGTGTTGTCTTGTCAATGATTTGAAACAGGGCAGGGAAAATATCAAAGGACAGTCTGCTGCAGCCAAAATCTTGAAAAGAGAAAAAGCCTGTTATAGTTATTGCGGCAGAAATTTGATGATAGTTCTATATTGATATTGCAAAGCGCCTGCAATATCAATATAGAACCAAACGTGAGATGTATATCCTACCGTAGAAATAGGAATTTCCTGAAACTGCCTCAGCAGAACAGAATTATTTTCCCTTAGTCTCGGGAACCTTGGTTTTAGCCTCGTCCTGAATTGAAATCAGCTCAACATCAAATATCAGGGTTGCATTTGGCGCTATATCACGCCCAGCGCCGCGTTCGCCATAGGCAAGACTGGATGGTATAAAGAGCTGCCACTTTGAACCTGCTTTCATAAGCTGTAAAGCCTCTGTCCATCCAGGTATTACGCCTGTGACTTTAAATGATGCGGGCTGCCCCCTCTTGTATGAACTGTCAAACTCTGTTCCGTCTATCAGGGTGCCGCGATAATTTACAGTTACGGTATCGGTCGGTTTGGGTTTCGCGCCGCTGCCCTCTGTGATAATTTTGTACTGCAGTCTGCTCGGCAGGGTCACTACCCCCTCTTTCTTTTTATTCTCGGCAAGAAACGCCTCGCCTTCTTTCTTGTTCTTTTCCCCGGCTTCTTTTACGCGCTCTGCCTGTTTGGCCATCATCTCTTTCCTGAAGTTTGTCATTACCTCCTGCGCTTCTTCATCAGTCATCAAGGGCTTCTTACCTGAGAGTATATCCTTTATCCCTTTTACAAGGATATCAGGATCAATATCAATTGATTGGCTTTTAAAATTTTTACCGATGTCCAATCCAATGACGTAACTCTCCTTATCCTTCTTATTCTTCAAGACGACAGTTTCTGCCGCATAAACTGTGCCTACAAGAAATATTATGCTAATCGCTGCTGCTGCTATTTTCATATGACCTCCATTATAAAAAAGTTTTTATCGGGGATTTTTTAAACGTATTATTATAGATAAATCTTTCAAAATAGTCTAACTTGCATTTTGTTGTAGCCTCTTTTTTGTCCACTCAATCAAACCGCCTGCAGATATAAGCTCTTGCATGAACGGAGGGATAGGGTTTGCATTATACGTATCGCCTTTTGTGAGGTTTTTGATAACACCCTTATCTGCATCTATCTCGATCTCATCGCCTTCTGCGATTTTTGACGCATCAGCAGATTCAAATATCGGAAGGCCGATGTTGAACGCATTTCTATAGAAGATCCTTGCAAAGCTCTTTGCAACAACCGCCTGTATACCGGCAGCCTTGATGGCGATAGGGGCATGTTCCCTTGAAGAGCCGCAGCCGAAATTCGCGTCAGCAATTATTATATCCCCTGTCCTAACCTTTGAAGGAAATTCACTGTCAGCATCCTCCATGACATGTTTCGCAAGCTCATTAGGGTCAGATGTATTAAGATATCTTGCGGGTATGATCGCGTCAGTATCGATATCTCTGCCGAACTTCCAGACCCTTCCTTTCAGGATCATAACACCTCCTCAGGTACCGCTATCCTTCCTTTAATTGCTGAAGCCGCCGCAACCGCTGGATTTGAGAGATAAACCTCGCTTTCAGGATGTCCCATCCTGCCGACAAAGTTCCTGTTTGTGGTTGCGATGGCCTTTTCTCCTTTTGCCAGAATTCCCATGTGTCCGCCGAGGCAAGGTCCGCATGTCGGCGTTGAAAAGACCGCCTCCGCGTTCACAAATATCTCAGCCAGTCCTTCTTTCACAGCCTGAAGATATATCTGCTGCGTGGCAGGAATTACGATCATCCTTGTGTTAGGGCTTACCTTCTTGCCTTTTATGATCGCCGCAGCTTCCCTCATGTCTTCAATACGTCCGTTGGTGCATGACCCTATCACAACCTGATCTACGGTTACATTTGAAAGCTCGGCAGCAGGCTTTGTGTTTGATGGAAGAGATGGACAAGCAACAGTAGGGGGGATCTTTGAGCAATCATAATCCCTCCCCTCTACATACTTGGCGTCTTTATCCGATGAATAAAATTTATATTCCCGTTTGGCCCTCCCTTTTACATACCCTTCAGTGATTCCATCAGGCACAATGATGCCGTTCTTGCCGCCGGCCTCTATAGCCATATTGCACATTGTGAGTCTTGCGTACATTTGAAGAGATTTTATCGTCTCTCCTTCAAACTCCATCGCCCTGTAAAGAGCGCCGTCAACTCCGATGTCGCCGATCGTATGAAGGATTAAGTCTTTGCCCCCGACCCATCTATTGAGTTTTCCATGATAAATAAATTTCATTGACTCCGGCACCTTGAACCAGCACTCGCCTGTAGCCATAGCGGCGGCAACATCTGTGGAGCCAACGCCTGTTGCAAATGCGCCGAGCGCGCCGTAAGTGCAGGTGTGGCTGTCTGCGCCTATGACAAGATCTCCGGGTACTACAATTCCCTGCTCAGGAAGGAGAGCGTGCTCCACGCCCATTCTCCCGACCTCAAAGTAGAGGCTGAGATCATTCTCTCTGGAAAAGTTCCTGATCATCTTGCATTGCTCTGCAGCCTTTATATCTTTCTGCGGAGCAAAGTGATCCGGGATCAGGGCGATACGGTCTTTGTCAAAAACCTTTTCCGCACCTGTCTTCTTAAATTCAGTTATAGATATAGGCGCGGTTATATCATTTGCAAGGACAAGATCAACCTTTGCCTTAATCAGATCTCCGGGAGAGACCTCTTCTTTACCGCAATGCGCCGCGAGTATCTTTTCTGTGATTGTCAATCTTCCTCCAGAATATTACTAAGGATTAAAAAGCGTTGCTTGAGACAGCTACTGCTTCTATTAAGGCAACAAAATTTTAATGCATAAATAATAGATTTGTAAAGTTAGCTGATACATCTGTTATTGAAATTCATCTTTTAAAGCCGTCTTCTTCTCATCAGCTACGATAACGAGAACGTAATGTTCAGGATCAAGATATTTTTTTGCAACTCTGAGTATATCCTCTTTTGTTATGCCGTTGATATAGGAAGGATATTCATCAACATAGTTCATGCCAAGACCGTAATATTCAACCGCGACAAGAAAATTGGCTATGCGCGCGCCGGTCTCTATTCTCATCGGAAAGCTCCCTGTGAGAAATGATTTTGCATCTGAAAGTTCTCTGTCTGACACGGGTTCGATTTGTATCTTTTTTATCTCTTTTAATATCTCCTCTATGGCTCTGTTTGCCGACTCATTCTTTGTCTGAACTGAGACCTCAAATGATCCCCCGGTTTTATTAGCATTAAAGAAGCTGGATATATCATATGCAAGGCCCTTCTCCTCCCTGATATTCTGCATGAGCCTTGACTCAAAACCTCCTCCGCCGAGAATATAGTTCATTACTGATACAGCATAATAATCAGGGTCAGACCTGCTTACCCCAAGATGCCCGAGAATGATATTCGCTTGTGTTAGTTCTTTGTCCACAATTATTGTGTTCTTCTTTGCATTCGTAAGTTCAGGAAGAGAAGTTAGCGTAATGCTTTTTGACTTCCACGCATAGAAGTGTTTCTCAAGAAAGGCTTTCACTTCATCAGGTGTTATGTCCCCGACAACCGACATCATCGAATTATTCGGTGTGTAATAGGCGTTATGAAATGCCGCAAGGTCATCCCTTTTTATCATCTCAAGACTCTTTTCACTTCCTTGGACCAGCCTTCCGTAAGGATGACTGCCGAAGACTTCTTTTATAAATGCTTTTGAGGCAACAAAGCCCGGATCATCTTCGCTTGCTTTCAGGCCTCCCTTGATACGCTTAATTTTCTTTTTGAGTTCATCCTCAGGAAATGCCGGATTTAAGATTATATCGGAGAGCAGTTCAAAGCCAAGAGCTAAGTCTTTCTTTAATACAGATAGATGTACCGTAATAAAATCGCTTCCTCCGGATGCACCGAGGGAGCCTCCGACAAACTCTATCTCTTCACTTATCTGCCGGGCTGTCCTGCTTGCCGTCCCCTCTGTTAAAAGTGCCGCTGTAAGATTGGCAAGCCCTGACTTCTCTTCAGGCTCAACAAGACTGCCTGCCTTTATGCCGAGAGTAACCATTACTACCGGAAGGTTATGCCTTTCAACTACAAGGAGGGTGAGGCCGTTATCAAGCACTTCCCTCTTGACATCAAGGGCATAAGCCTCTGACAATATTGAGGAGCAGAGAGCGGAGAGGATAAATAACAGGAAGAGTATTTTGTTTTTTCTTAACTTAATAGTTCTCATTATTTATTTTTTTTAAGTGGGATCAATATCCCGACATTCCTTTTATCCTCTATCATATATTTCCGGGCAACTCTTTGGACATCGTCGGGCGTCACCCTTCGTATCCCTTCAACATATCTGTCCTTCAATCTCCAGTCTCCGATTATCTCGCCTAATCCCATTAATCGCGCCTGTGAAGATATAGAGTCCTGATCCATGATAAATTCGGCTTCCACTATGTTCTTAACTTTTTGCACTTCTTTCTCCGAAGGGGGAGCATTCTTTATCTTCTCAACCTCTTCATATAAGCCTTTCTCCACCTCATCTATTCCTTTGCCGGGCGCCGCAGTGCCGGAGAGAAAAAAGAGAAAGGGATATTTCTGAAAATTACTGTAAGAAGCGCCGGCTGACAGCGCGACCTGTTTCTCATCCACAAGACTCTTGTATATCCTTGAGCTCTTGCCGTCAGAGAGTATGAAAGCAAGGACGTCAAGGGCATAGCTCTCTTCATCAAGAATATTCGGAGCTTTATATCCTATAAGTATGTAAGGCAGTTCAGCCTCTTTCTTTACATAGACCCTTCTTTCACCCATCTGTTGAGGCTCTCCGAGTGAGACTGGCATAATCTCCTGTCCCTTTGGGATAGGGCCGAACTCATTCCTTATCTTCTTCAATATGGAGTCTGTCTGAATATTGCCTGCAACTACTATAAATGCGTTATTCGGTGCATAGTAAGTCTCGTAGTATTTACTAATATCCTCGCTTGTTATCTTTTCAAGGTCAGACATCCAGCCGACAACAGGCCGCCTGTATGGATGATTCTTAAATGCGGTTGAAACCACTTCTTCATATACAACGCTCTGGGGATCATCATCGGTTCGCATCCTCCGTTCTTCCATAACAACATCTCTCTCTGAAAGAGCTTCTTTGGGGTCAATAATGAGGTTCCGCATTCTGTCCGCCTCCAACTCTATTGAGAGGTTGAGCCGGTCAGGCGCAAGTTTCTGAAAGTACATGGCGTAATCCTCGCTTGTAGCCGCGTTATCAACACCGCCCACCCTGCTAATTATCTGCGAGAAGGTCTTTGGCCCGTATTTTGGAGTGCCCTTGAACATCATATGTTCAAGCAGATGGCTGAGCCCTGTCTTGCCGGTTTGATCATTAATTGCTCCTGCGTTATACCATATCTGAAAAACAGCCAAGGGCGCATCTGGGTCTTTAAGAAGAAGTACTTTTAAGCCATTCGGCAGGATTTCTTCATATACATTACTTTCTGTGACAGGCGTGATATCTTTTGCCGTATGAGCACAGCCTGTAAGCGAAAGCAGAAGAAGTATTATTAAAAGAAATTTTTTCATATTCATAATTGGAGGATTTTAATATAACTAAAGTAAGCGACGGCGGTCAAACTTGGACGCAGAGATGAACAGTCTCCAAAGAAAGCTGAACTGAACGGCTTTGATTTTCGGATAAAATTTGATAGACTACAATAAAGACTTAATTCTGACCACAAGGAGGAAAGGATGAAACTGAGTACAGCCATCAAGCCCATCAGTCATATCAAATCACATGCTTCGGAGATAATCAGCGAAATATCTGAAACAGGCAATCCGGTTGTTGTAACCGTAAACGGAGAGGCGCGGGTAATAATTCAGGACATAAAGGAATATGAAAAAGACCGCGAAAGCATGGCAATGCTTAAGATACTGGCAATGGGAAGAAAAGAAATGCTTGAAGGAAGGCACAAACCACTTCATCAGGCCTTTGCAGAATTAAATAAGAAGATACGCTCTGCTGATAAGCGATGAAATACGAAGTCCGCATTGACAATATTGCATCAGAAGATCTTTTCGCAATATACCGCTATGTTGCTATTAATGATTCCCCCGCAAAGGCGGAGCATCTGCTTGGCAATATACATAAAGCAATGACCTCTCTTGAAACAATGCCTTCGCGCGGCAATTATCCCCCTGAGATGGAGCGGTGGGGAATATCTGATTTCAGAGAGATATTCTTTAAGCCGTATCGCATCATATACGAAATTAAAGATAAGTCTGTTTTCGTTCACGCCGTTCTTGACGGCAGGCGCAACTGTGAAGACCTTCTGCAACAAAGGCTTCTTAGAGCATGATGCAGAAAACATTGCCGAAAGGGTGGAACATGGTGAAGTGATTGCGATCAAATATCGGGTCAAATTTTAGCAACAGCACGATCAAACAATAAAAGAGCCAAATCACATAATGCTTTATTTTGTAGAATATATTTGCTATTATATTTTGTAATATATGTTATAATTTTTGCATCTAACATATCAAAAGAAATGACAAAGAGAAACCAAAGTCTCAAACGAGAAAGATTTAAAAACGTAGCAGGCAGAAGAGTTCAAAAAGTTTTGGACAACATAGACAGCTTGTCAAAGTGTGCTAACCGTATCAATTATGACTATGACGAGAGTGATGTCACCAAAATGATGAGAGCCATAAAGGACAAAGTAAAAGTTCTTGAATCTTCTTATACGAGCAACACGAAGTCAACAAAAAACACTTTTAGATTTTAAATCAATAACTAATGAAGAAGATATTTGATCAACTGATAAACGCAAATACAGCAAAAGCAGTAACAGACTTACTTGAAATATTAACGGAAGATTACGACATCAAATGGCTTACTGTTGGTGGTAGAGGAAATAATCAATCAACTATCAATATGGGAACTGACCCTGCTGCCGGTTTGGTTGAGAGAATTACAAATTCCATTGATTCAATGCTTGACTTAGAGTGGCACAAGAGATACGTCAAACCATAACGCAATTGCTGCATAAAGATGATTGAACTTCTACATAGAAACTGGAGCAAATCACTTGCAAATATTTTTGCGGAATCAAAAAGTGAAATTTTTATTTCGTCACCATATGCAACAAAAGACGGTTCAACTTTCTTTTTAAAAAATACTACAAAAGAATTTCAGCAACATGGTAAATTAGTTTTTCTAACGAATCTCTCCCCTCAAAATATATCTCAAAATTCTACCGACCCAAAAGCATTTGACATTCTTCAAAATGAAATAAAAAATATTTCAATTTGGCATTTACCAAATCTACATGCTAAAGTTTACATCAGCGATAAATCAAAAGCCATTGTAACATCTGGCAATTTTACAGCAGGTGGTTTTTACAACAATTTTGAGTATGGTGTGAAAATTCTTGATTCAAAATATTCACACCTGATTTACAATGATATTTTTTCTTATTCGCAACTTGGTTCAAATATTACCAATGAAACTCTTAAAATTTATCTTGAAATTTCAGAGCGGATAAAAAAGTCAGTTAAAGAACAACAAAAAAAAATTAAAACGTCTGTTGCTAAGAAGTTTAAAGCATTGTTTCAAGAGGCAGAAAATCAACTCATCAAAGAAAGATTAAATGTTGGTCCCGTTCATAATATTTTTTCAAAAACAATTCTTTACATACTTGGCAAATACCGAGCATTAACCACCGAACAACTTCATATTTATGTAAAGCAAATACATCCTGATTTATGTGATGATGGTATTGATAGAGTAATTGATGGCAGACATTTTGGGAAAAAATGGAAGCATTACGTAAGGAACGCTCAACAACATTTAAAACGAAATGGGTTAATTGAACTTGAAAATGGATTTTGGAAATTGACATCATAATTTCCACGACTTTTAGCTAATTATTTTTGTGGTTTCTTAATAAAGACCATGATAAGGTTTCAAACGAACTGGATGATGATTTAAATCTTGAAGAATGGATTAAATTTTCAAAATCAGTTGTAGAGCAATTAAAAATATTTTTAAAAAAAGACGGGGTTGCAGTTTTCATCATCGGTGATGTTGCAAAATCACGGACGAGTGTAATTCCACTTGCAAGAGAATTTGCACTTATAATTCGTGAAAAAAAAATTTTCAAAAATGTTTGGTGTATAAACGATGCTATATCCGACACAGACAAGACAACAAGAATTTGGGCAGACACAAAAGGAAATGCAACAGCCACTGACAGAGTAGTTTTTCTTTCAGATATAAATCCGTTTGAAAAATTTGAAGACATCACGGAAGTTGAGAAATTAGACTTTAGGTTTGTAGAGGAAAGCACACGTTATTTTATAGGATAAGCTATTTAGGTTTTATCGAAGTTAAACTTCGATAAAAAAACATGGAGTCAAATTTACAAATAAACATTTCATAGCAGGCATAAAAATGGAAAAGTGAGGGTCAACTTCCCAGATTGAAGTTTAGCCTTTTATTGATATAAAATGAGTTTGAAACCTTAAATAGATAAACATGGAGGTATCTATGAGATACAAAGTTAATCTCAAAAAAACAGAAGAAGGTTATGCTGTTTGGGTGCCTGGTTTGCCTGGCTGTTGGTCTCAGGGAGAGACAGAAAAAGAAGCATTGGAAAATATTAAAGATGCTATACTGGCTTATCTGGAGACTGTTGAAAAATTAAGCAAAGGCAAAAAGGCACGTTATGTAGAAGTATCCTATGCCTAAATTATCGGGGATTAATCACCAGCGAGTTGTGAAAGCTTTTAAGAAAGCAGACTTTTGGATTGAAAGAGAAGGAAAGCATATCACAATGACAAACGGCGAACGGATTATCACGATTCCCCGGGCAAATCCTGTTAATGCATTTACAATGGCCGGTATTGTAAGAGATGCAGGTTTAACAATTGAAGAATTCAAGAAACTCTTGTAAGCTGCCTCACTCGCTAAAGTGGCATGAAAATATTTTAATTGTCCCCGCAACGCTTGACTACAGCAAACCGTTAGTTTATTCTTAATTTCATGAAGAAACTCTGGGCAGGAAGGTTTAAGGAAGAGACGGAAAAGAGCGTGGAGCAGTTCACTGCCTCGGTCTCTTTTGACTTGCGTCTATGGAAATATGATATCGAAGGCAGCATCGCCCACGTGAAGATGCTCGCAAAGCAGAAGATCATCCTGAAGAAAGAGGCAGGGTCAATAATCAACGGCCTTAATGAGATTAAGAAAGAGATACAGAGCGACAGATTCAGGTTTCATGACAGCCTTGAAGATGTGCATATGAACATAGAACATGCCCTTATCAGGAAGATAGGTCCTGTTGGCGGGAAGGTGCATACAGGGAGGAGCCGCAATGATCAGGTCGCACTTGACATAAGGCTTTTTCTCAGGGCTGAAATAAAAGAGATAATCACGTTAATCGGTAATTTCCAGAAGATAATCCTCTCCCTTGCGGAGAAGCATATTGAGATCATCATTCCGGGATATACACACCTTCAGAGGGCGCAGCCGGTTTTGCTGTCGCACCATATGCTTGCGTATTATGAGATGCTTGGCCGGGATAGTGAGAGGCTTGAAGACTGCCTGAAGAGGGTGGACGTAATGCCGTTAGGATCGGCAGCTCTTGCAGGGACGACACTCCCGATTGACAGGCGGCATACAGCCAGTCTTCTTGGATTTTCAAAAATATCGGAAAACAGTATGGACGCTGTTTCTGACAGGGATTTTGTTATTGAATTCATCTCTGCATCAGCCACTATTATGGTCCATCTTTCAAGGCTTTCCGAAGAATTCATTATATGGAACACCGGAGAGTTCGGATTCATTGATCTGCCGGATGCCTTTACAACAGGTTCGAGCATCATGCCGCAAAAGAAGAATCCCGATATCCTTGAATTGATCAGGGGTAAAAGCGGACGCGTCTTTGGAAGTTTAATAACGATGCTGACTGTAATGAAAGGGCTTCCGCTTGCATATAACAGGGACATGCAGGAGGACAAGGAGCCGCTCTTTGATACGGTTGATACTGTGAAGTCATGTCTCTTCACGCTGATCAGGATGATGCCTAAGGTCAGGTTCAACAGGGAAGTTATGGAGAAGGCTGCGGAAGGAGGATTTTCAACCGCAACCAACCTTGCAGAGTATCTGGCAAAGAAGGGGCTGCCTTTCAGGGATGCGCACAGGATAACCGGTAGTGTTGTTAAATACTGCATTGAGGCAGGCAAAACAATGAAGGACTTGACGCTTACAGAATTAAAAGGTTTTTCAGACCTTATAGAGAACGATCTCTTCGGCTCTCTTACATTGCAGGCATCAATCAGGGACAAGAAATCTTACGGCGGTACATCAAAAAAGAGGGTCATTGCCCGGATTAAAGAGAGCAAAAGCAGGCAATAGCAGCGAGGAGCCGGGATATGAAACTTAAAAGGATCATTAATCTTTCTTCATTGTTCTTCAGTCTTCTATTCTTAATCCTTATCTTCATTTCTGGATGCGGAAGAAAGGGAGACCCCATTCCAATCATCCCTCCGCGTGAAAAGTCTGCTGAAAAAAACTCAGGCAAGAATGATAAGGGTTCAGTTCCCGCTGTGAATAAAACCGAATCGGAGGTCGCTAAGGGCGCTCAGCTTGCGCCTCCAACAGGGCTGACCGCTATTTACACAGGTTCAAGCATTGTGATCACTTGGGATGAGGTCACGGGGCAGGGCGTGAAAATTTACAATATATACCGTTCTTCCGGCGGCGAGTATGCGCTTATAGGCAAAACAGGGATACCCGCGTTTACCGATAAGAATGTAGAGCGTGACAAGAAATACTATTACAAGGTTTCCACTGTTGCAGGTTCGGAAGGTAGTCTTTCAAAAGAGATAGAGGTCCTGACAAAGCCTCGTGAGTAATCTGATGAAAGAGAAGATCCTCAAGGCATTCAAAGAGAGCATATCTGTCAAGGAACGATTTGTTAATGAGAACCTTGACACCCTGTCAGAGGTTTCGCAGCTTCTCGCGGACGCTTTTAGTAAGGACGGCAAGCTCATACTATTCGGCAACGGCGGCAGCTCCACTGACGCGTCGCACATTGCCGCAGAATTTATCGGCAGGTTTAAAAAAGAGCGTCCGCCCCTCCCCGCAATAGCCTTAAATACCGACACCGCTGTCCTGACGTGCATTGCAAATGATTATGATTTCTCACAGGTTTTTTCGCGCCAGATAAATGCGCTTGCCCG
>JACRPZ010000012.1 GCA_016222905.1 Nitrospirota bacterium | reverse complement strand
ACAGGCACGGCAACGATAACAATAACGGCTGACACATTATATGAAGGCGACGAGTCCGTAATCCTTACAATGGGCACACCCACCTATGCAACCCTCGGCGCAACTACAGTGCATACAGCAACGATAACGGATGATGATGCTGCCCCCGCAGTGCAGTGGACATCCGCAAGCCAGGCAAGCGTATACGAGAGCGGAACCATGACAGTGACTGCGCAGCTCTCAGGAGCTTCGGCGTTTGCTGTTACTGTACCGTTTGCAGTGACAGGCACAGCAACAGACGGAACAGACTACACAATAACCGCAAGTCCGATAACCATACCGGCAGGCAGTACAACAGGCACAGCAACAATAACCATAATAAACGACACATTAGCAGAAGGCAGCGAGACCGTTATATTGACAATGGGCACGCCCACAAACGCAGCGCCCGGCACAACCACGGTTCATACCGCTACGATAATGGAGGATGATGGGTTTAATCCCAATGCCAATAACGCTGTCTATGCTATAGCAGTGCAGGGCGACGGAAAGATACTCATAGGAGGAGGTTTCACAACAATAGGCGGAACGACCCGTAACCGCATAGCTCGGCTGAATACGGACGGGAGCCTTGACACATCTTTTAATCCCAATGCGAATAGCGGTATCTGGTCCATAGCGGTGCAGGGCGACGGAAAGATACTCATAGGCGGAGGTTTCACAACAATAGGCGGAACAACACGCAACCGCATAGCGCGGCTGAATGCAAACGGGAGCCTTGACACATCATTCAACCCCAATGCTAATAGCAATGTCAATGCCATAGCAGTGCAGACAGACGGGAAAATACTGATCGGAGGAGATTTTACCAACGTAGGCGGAACAGCCCGCAATTACATAGCGCGGCTGAATGCAACCGGGGGCCTTGACACATCGTTCAATCCCAATGCTGATAGCTGGGTTTATTCAATAGCGCTGCAGGCGGACGGAATGATACTAATCGGCGGACAATTCACGACCATAGGAGGAACGGCGCGCAATTACATAGCTCGGCTGAATGCAACCGGGGGCCTTGACACATTATTTGATCCCGATGCTGACAGCTGGGTTTATTCAATAGCGCTGCAGGCAGACGGAATGATACTCGTCGGCGGACAATTCACGTCAATCGGCGCAATCCCCGTTAACTGTATAGCGCGGCTTAATACAGACGGGAGCGTTGACACTTCATTTGATCCAATTGCGGATAGCGATGTCTATTCCATAGCAGTGCGGGCGGACGGAATGATACTCCTCGGCGGACAATTCACAAGCATAGACTGGGAAACACGCAACTACATAGCGCTGCTGAATGCAGACGGCAGCCTTGACACCTCATTTAATAATCCCGTTCCGAATGGGTCTGTCTTATCCGTGGCATTACAGGCAGACGGAAAGATACTTGTAGGCGGAGCTTTCACAAACATCAGCGGAACAGCGCGCAATTATATGGCGCGGTTTGCTAACACAGAAGCAGCGTTACAGACACTCACTTCAGCTGAAGACGGCTCAAGCCTGACATGGATGAGGAGCGGCACATCCCCTGAGATAGAGAGGGTGGCCTTTGAAAAGTCAGACGATATGAGCATATGGACCTCTTTAGGCAGCGGCACAAGGATATCCGAAGGTTGGCAGCTTACGGGATTGAGCCTGCCTTTAAACCAGATTTTTTATATCCGGGCGCTGGGTTATTCATCAGATGGCATCTCAACCTCCCTCATGGAGTTTGTGCAGATATTTAACATAGGGGGCTCTCTTCCCTCAGTGCAGTGGACATCATCGGGACAGTCAAGCGCAAATGAGAGCGGGACGATGACCGTGACAGCGCAGCTTTCAGAGGCATCAGGGCTTACTGTTACTGTTCCCTTCACAGTAACAGGCACTGCAACAAACGGCACAGACTATACAATAACCGCAAGTCCGATAACGATCCCTGCAGGCTCAACAACAGGCACAGCAACGATAACCATAACAAATGACACAGCAGTCGAAGTCAATGAGACGGTAATTCTGACAATGGGCACGCCCACGAATGTAACGCTTGGCTCAACGACTGTGCATACGGCAACGATAACAGATGATGATGGGCCGCCCACTGTACAGTTTCAATCAGCCTCATCAAGCGGCAGTGAAGCCATAACACCTGCGGCAATAGCAGTTACTCTCTCATCGGCATCAGGGAACACGGTCACAGTCAATTACGCAACGGCAGATGGCACAGCCACAGCAGATTCGGACTATACGGCGGTAAGCGGGACACTGACCTTTAACCCCGGAGATATGAGCAAAACAATCAATGTGCCGATAATCAATGACACGGCAGTAGAGGGAAATGAGAACTTCACAGTAACATTATCAAGCCCGTCAAATGCTACCATTGGCACACCCGCGACCCATACCTATACCATAAATGACAATGACAGCTACGGCTCGATACAATTAAGTTCAGCTACCTATAGCGTGACTGAAAACATCGGAACAGTAACTATCATTGCAACGCGCTCAGGCGGCAGCAGCGGAGCGGTTGGAATAAGCTATGAGACATCAGACGAGACAGCAGAAGCCGGTTTTGATTACACATCTGCGAGCGGCACACTAAGCTGGGCTGACGGGGATTCATCGAACAAAACCTTTACCGTAGATATAATAAACGACACATTGCTTGAAGTTGACGAGACATTCACTGTAACGCTGAGTAGTCCGACAGGCGGGGCCTCATCAGGTTCGCCAGTCAGCACGACTGTAACAATAACGGACGAGGACGTACTCATAATGGACCTTGTCACCTGGTACTATGAGAGCATTCTTAACCGGTTGCCTGAACCCGGAGGGGCAGAGGGGTGGACAGCGGAGATACAGAGGATTGACGCATTAGGCATAGACATAAAAGAAGGATTCATAGCCCTTGGCAAGCTTTTCTTCAACTCAGCAGAATATATCAATATGAACACAACAGATGATGAATACATAACAGACCTGTATGAGACCTTCCTTGGCAGGACACCGTCGCAGTCGGAAGTAGATTACTGGGCAGGAGAGCTTTCAGGAGGATTAACGAGGAATCTTCTTATGAACTACTTTATATTCAGTCAGGAGTTCATGCAGTACATGACGGATTATTTCGGCGACACATCAGTAAGGCCGGAGTATAACCTTGTCAATGACCTGTTCAGGGGATTTTTGAGCAGACTGCCTGATGATGGGGGGTTCAACTACTGGCTTGCGCAGATGCAGACCGCGCAGTGCAATGGAAATGCGCAGGAGATAAGAGACCTCATATTGCAGATGGCATTACTATTCCTTAACAGTCAGGAGTATGCAAACAGGAATACGAGCAATAGCGAGTATATAGAAGACCTGTATAACGGTATACTGAGAAGGGGTGCGGAGCTTTCCGGCTACCTCTTCTGGCTTGAGCAGTTAAATAACGGCACTTATACACGAGAGACCCTGCTTACTGCATTTGTTAACTCAACCGAATTCCAGACCAGAGTTCAGCAGGTCATTGACGCTGGGTGCGCTTATTAGGGGTTCATAGCGATAAAATGTATAGAAACACTTCTATATCTCGCTTCTGTTTTTGTTGCACTTTTCCCATGTCTAATATAAAGACTCACCGCCGCAGAGACAGCGGGATATTAAAAACTTAATAACCGTTTCACATGTCCGATATGCTGAGCGTTGAAAAAGAAGCGGTTGCAGCATCGGCGATTTCTTAAACTTTCAATCTGTGTTATATTATGGCTATGCTATCTAAACGGTCATGCTGTAAAAACCGCCCGCTCTTCATAATTTATATCTGTGTCATTTCATTATATTTCTCTTTGACAAGTTCTTCTTATGCGAATCAGGAATCATGGAGAGAGGAATTCAACGAGCTGTGCGGAGATACGCAAAAAGCAGCGACTCTTGGGCAGGATGATTTAAATAAGCTCGTTGCAAGGTGCAGCAAGCTTTCTTCCGAGCTTGAAGGATCAGACTCCACTCAAAAAAAGGCTTATATATACCGTACTGAAAAGTGTAGAAATTTCTACATTTTTTTAATTGAACTCTTAGAAACGGAGAGGAATAAACAATGAAAAAAAGAGATATTTTTCTGACTGTCATTCTTGTGGTTCTTTGCATTGCAGCCTTGACATTTGCCCAGCCGGCCGGAGTAAGGAAGAAGAAACCGCCGCGGCATGAATACGGCAATGTTGTAATGAATAATTTAGCTGAAAAGAACAAGATGGCGCCGGTAGTTTATAACCACTGGCTTCACAGGGCGCTGTATACGTGCAGGCTCTGTCATGTGGATATAGGGTTTGCAATGGAGGCAGGCGGCACCAAAGCAACAATGGATGATAATAACAACGGCCTGTACTGCGGGGCATGTCATAACGGAAAAGAGGCATTTGCCATAGAGGAGAAAGGAGTCCCGGGCGTTGCGGCCAGGAAGAACTGCGAGCGCTGCCACTCATACGGCCAAAAGGTTGCATTTGAGAAAGACTTCTACAAATTCACAAAAGGATTTCCAATGTCAAGGTTTGGCGACAAGATAAACTGGATTAAAACGGAAGAGGCAGGGCTTATTAAGCTGAAGGATTACCTTGAAGGGATATCAATAAAGACCAAGGCATTAAATTATTCGGCTGATACCGAAATTAAATCCAACATAACGGGGATGCCTGATATTATTTTTTCTCACAAAAAACATGCTATCTGGAACGGCTGCGAACTCTGTCATCCTGATATATTCGGAGTCAAAAGGGGAACAACAAAATATACCATGCAGGACATATTTGCCGGCAAATACTGCGGGGCATGTCACGGTAAGGTATCATTCTCCGATCTGGATTGTCAGGAATGTCATGTGAAAAATGTTAATTAGCAAATTGGCTGCGGTTATAAGCTTGCTGATAGTGGGACTGACGGCGTAGGCTGCAAAAGATGCCACCCCAAGATGAGATAATCTGCATTTTAAATTAAAGCGGCTTGTGAAATGTACTCCTTAAACAGTGTATAATATCCACTATATAAATACGCTCACATTCGGAGGGTCACATGGTAATCGGCAAACCGCTTCTTACTGTCGAACAGATTCAGGAAAAGGTGAAAGAACTCGCCGCGGAGATATCCAGAGACTATAAAGGCAAAGAGCTTCTGACAGTCGGAATCCTGAGAGGCTCCTTTATGTTCTTTTCTGATATTGTCAAATCCATTCAGGTCCCTATGAATATAGATTTCCTCATTGTATCAAGCTATATCAAAACAAAAAACAAGGGCAAGATTGAAATCCATGCTGACCTGAGGGAAGATATCAAGGGCAGACACGTCCTTCTGATAGAAGACATTGCCGATACAGGACTTTCGCTTAGTCATATCAGGAATATGCTTCTTAAAAGATCTCCAGCTTCCCTGAAAATATGCGCCTTGCTTAATAAGAAAGAGCGGAGAAAAGTTGACGTTCCTCTTGATTATATAGGTTTTGAAATACCAGACAAGTATGTTGTAGGATATGGTCTTGACTATGAAAATAAATTCAGGAACCTTCCGCATATTGTTACTTTTAAAAAGAGTACCTGAATTTAAGCTTTTTGTATACTTATTTCAATGAGAAACAGGAGGAGCTATGAGAAAACGTCAAAAACTGCTTCTTACTATTTATGCGCTTGTTATTCTTATCTTAATTTTTGCGTATACGCCTATTATCTGCCATTACGAAAGCGGCATTAATCAGTACACGGGTCATCATTTAAGAGCAAACGCAAAGAAATTAACCTTTCAGCACAGCTTTAAATCATACAAATTCTGCACTGTTGATTCATTCTTGCTATTTAACGAAATACTGGGGATCACTCTTGTAACCGGAACCCTCTTTTTATTGTTGAACAAGAGAAGAACGATTAATTCAGAATGAATCGCGATTAATTTGATATTTGGTGCCGGAGGCCGGACTCGAACCGGCACAGAGATAAACCCCGAGGGATTTTAAGTCCCTTGCGTCTACCAATTCCGCCACTCCGGCATATTTGAATTTAAAGGATTTTCCTGAAATTGGCTGGAACTATTATACCTTAATGCAGCGGAATTGTAACTGTTATCAAAAACTTTAACGCTTGACATCAGACTTACAGGATAATTTAGTTTCTAAAGAAATAAAGCATTGTGTGCTACTTAGTGGCAGAAGCTGTTCGGCTCTGCGATTCCGGCTCTTGCTTTTCTCCTTTGACCTGTTCCACGCTCAGCGAGTTTCCCTTTATTACCAGCTTCCCCCATGATGGGCAAATCATCACGTCTGGATTGTATTCACACAATTTCATGCCATTCATGCCGACTTTCACTTCCCAAAGTGAACCGTCAACCAATTTGAAGATTTCGCCATTGGTGCCCGTGAAAGGACCCGGACTGAGAATAGCAGACTGGTGGCAGTCTTGAGACCATGCCAAACTTGCCATGAGCGAAAGAACGCCTGCGGTAATGCTTATTCTTAAGCGCATTTTTCCTCCTGTTGCCAACCCGTTATCTGAAGGCTCTGTGAGAGTAGCATAAATTTTAACGCATGGTCAAGGAAAAAGAAGGAAAAGATAGCCTACATATATCCAAGAGATCTGAGCTTATCCATAACCTCTTCCTTGCCCTGTCCACGCCCTGCCCTTTCGGTTGTATTCTCAAGGTCCTGCTCCCATGCCGGTATATCGGAATTTTTATGCGTAGTGCTTCTGGCGCCCAATGAACGATAGCCCTGTTTGTACAACTCGCAAAAAGGGAGTTTATATTTATGTATTATATCCCAGATGTCCCTTTCCTTGAAGTGCAGGATTCCCTGAACTCTGATATGAGGAGGGGTTTCTCTCGGGCTAAAAAACGTCTCAGCTACTCTTGCAGTCTGTTCATCCCATCTGATAGCTGTAGAGAGAGCCTCTATTTTATTATCCTCAAGAAACATATTCATGGCAACGGTCTTCATCAGATGATTGCCTATAAATGACTCAGGAGCAAACGGAAATTCTTCCTCCTCGTATTCAAGCTTGGCTATTTCATCCCTGTTGCGTTTGTTCAGACTGCTCACCTTTATCATATCTCCCAATTTTTCAGCCTTATCGCTTACATCGGTATTCTTTGCAATCACCACATCAAGCTTCCACTCTTTTTTTATCTTTTCAAAAATGTCCCAGATCTCGTCAAAGACATCACCTTCGTCAATAAACATGCACCTCGGCATACGCGCTCCAGTCTCCCTGCACGTCTCTCTGAATAACCATGTCAATGTTGTGCTGTCCTTCCCGCCTGTCCATGCTATAGCCAGTTTATCACTTCCAAACCTGTCCAGCGCCTCTTTTATAATTTTTTTGGAGTGTCCGATCTTCTCTTCCAGGCTTAATCCCATTAATTTCTCTGTATCATTCTGCATATCCCCTCCATTGGTAAAATTTTTATATTTTCCACTTTCTCAGATCAGCCTTCTTTATCTTTCCTGTGGCTGTCCTTGGAAAATCATCAACAAATATAATCCTCCGGGGTTTCTTAAAAGGCGCTATCTTTACATCCATATAACTTCTTATCTCCTTCTCATCAAGCATAGCATCACTCATCTTCTTGATAAAAAGCACAGGCACTTCCTCACCATTTCTGTAGGGTATTCCTACCATTGCAGATTCCTCTACGGAAGGATGTTTAATTATAACATTTTCAATCTCAACCGGATATATATTCATACCGCTGGCAACTATAAGGTCTTTCTTTCTGTCAACAATATATATATAGCCGTCTTCATCTATCTTCGCCATATCGCCCGTATAAAGCCATCCGTCTCTTAATACAGCTTCTGTCTCTTCTGAATTATTAAAATATCCCTTCATCACATTAGGCCCGCGCACCAAAAGCTCGCCGATCCTCCCTGCCGGCAGGCTTCCGCCGTCTTCGCCGATTACCTTAACATCAACACCTGGAAGCGGCGGTCCCACAGAAGAAGGCTTCCGAATGCCGTCCGGCGGATTTACTGAAACAACGGGAGCGGCCTCTGTAAGACCGTAGCCTTCTATCAATGGCAGTTTGAAACGATCCTCAAATGCCTTCAATGTATCTTCCGGCAGGGCTGCCGCACCTGATACGCAGACCTTTATATCTATCAGAAGTTTAAGTATATACTTCAAAAAAAGAGGGACCCGCTTTTTTGAGAGGATATTATAAACTGCCGGAATCGCAACAAAGAATGTTATCCTGTCTCTGAATATGCTTTTTATGACCCCGGAAAACGGCTTTACCGAGCGCAGCAGAACAATACTTGCCCCTGCATATATTGGAAGTATAACGCAAACAGTGAAGCTGAAAGAATGAAACAGGGGCAGAAAAAGGAGTATCCTGTCCCTGCCGGAAAGATGCATTACCTTCATGCATGCCCCGGCATTTGAGAGAAGATTCGCGTGTGTCAGCATCACCCCTTTTGGAAATCCGGTTGTCCCGGATGTATACAGCAGTACTGCTGTCTTATCATTATCCTCTTCGTGAGCTTCGCTCATCCGTTGAGGTATATCATCAAAAGAGACCGCATTTAAATCAGGCATACCCTCTTTTATCTTTTTCACTTGAGAGATAAATCCACTGTCGTATATAAGAATCCTCGCTCCTGAATCTTTGAGTATATAGGATATTTCCACAGGGGTCAGAAAAGAATTAACCGGAACCGCTATGCCGCCTGCCCTGAGAATCCCAAAGTAGGAGATTATATATTCAGGGCAGTTTTCCATAAGTATTGCTGCCCTGTCATCAGCTTTCAAGCCGAGATTTACGAGCCCTCCGGACTTGAGGTCAACACGTCTGTTTATGTCAGAATACGTTAGCTTATCTTGATTGAATTTAATTAAGGTATGGCGGGGAAATATTTTTGCTCTCTCCGAAAGTAAAGTGCTGAGGGTCATTATTTCATTTTATCTGCTGAGGCTGGCTATCGGCAAGAGTATTTTAACTTACAGGAAGACTGTTATGCCATGTACCCACAATAGTTAAACATGTTTAACTATTGTGACTTCAGATAAAATAATGGCTAATTGACTACTTCTACTGTACAACAAGATTCTCTGCCTTGAAATCGCCTACCACAACCGTTACCTTATCCCCTGATTTGACAACTCCCGGGTTTGCAAAGAATATAAAATAATTTTTATCTGCAAGAGGGGTTTTGGGTGTCTGACGGAGAGGTCCGAGTTTATGGGCATTTGGCACAAGCAGCGTTGTTCCGTTTGCCTGGTTTATAAGGTATGGCCTGGTCTTACGGTCAAAAAATGATGAGGCTTTAGCAGTGTCCAGTACCCTGTAGCGGAAATCAAGCATATTACCGCCAGCCGCCAGCCTTATTCCCAGAATCTGTACGCCCCATTTTTCCTTAATATCAACCTGCTTTGCCGGAGATGAAATTCCCTGCTCTTTACTTCCCGTTTCTGAGGCTATGGCAGGCAGAAACAACGCAAGGATTATTATAGTAACCTTAGATATTTGAACAAATTTGGGACTATGCATACGATTAATAATCGTCTCTACCTTGAATTATTTCCTGCACCCCTGATTCTCGACTCCTTATCATACAGCCTGCTAAGGGCTGCACCCGGCGTTTATGACCTCCGTCACCCTTGCCTGAAACTCCACTGAGTCTACAAAAAGCTGCAGCATCTCCGCTCTTGTATACGTGCCTCCGTTAAGCGCTCCAAGCCAGCTCTGGTATCCCGCAAGATCCGCACCCCTTCTAAGTATCCCGTTATACAGGTCTTCTATATACTCGCTGTTGCTTGTATTCCTGTTCGCATACTCCTGACTGTTAAGGAATAATAACGCTATCTGTGATGTAAGGTCTCTAATGGCCTGCGGATCGCCGTTGCACTGGGCTGTCTGCATTTGTGCAAGCCAGGAGTTGAACCCTGCGTCATCCGACAGTCTGCTCAGAAATCCCCTGTACAGGTCATTGACAAGGTTATACTCCGGTCTTACTGTGGTGTCGCCGAATATCCCATTCATATACTGCATGAACTCCTGACTGAATATGAAGTAGTTTAATAACAGGTTACGTGTTAATCCCCCTGCAAGCTGACCTGCCCAGTAATCCGCCTCTCCCTGTGTAGGTGTCCTTCCAAGGAAGGTCTCATACAGGTCTATTACATATGCATTATCTGTCGTGCCCATGTTCAGATATTCTGCTGAGCTGAAGAAGAGCTTGCCAAGGGCTATGAATCCTTCTTTTATGTCTATGCCTAACGAGACAATTCGTTGTATCTCTGTTGTCCACCCCTCTGCTCCTCCCGGCTCAGGCGCCCTGTTTAAGATACTGGTGTAGTAGTAGGTTACGAGGGTCATAATATCTGATTGAAAGATTGATCCTGCGTCTAAATAAGCAAGCATCCCGCCATCAGGTTGCGCTGCATTTATAAGGTTAAGCGCGCGTTCATATACCGCATATCTTCCGACTGTCTGTGGTGTTAATATAGCATCTATTGTCTTCATGGCCGGCAACATCACTGAATACTGCTCTTTCGCATAAGAATAGGGATTGCCATCTTCGGCAATTATTTTCATATATAGTGATTGAAGGGCTGGAATATGTGTTTTAAGCCCTGCATTCAGAAAACGGATGAGAACTTTTTCATTCAGTGTTATACTATGCACCGCATCAGGAAAGGCTTGTCCATTTATCAAAAAATACCTTGGCGCGTAATTTATTGTGCTTGGATAAGCAGCAGTTCCGTATATTCCATCTCTTACAGCGGCATGCAGTGCAGGGTCTATCTCGCTCAACAGTAGTGTAAGCTCGGTGTCATATGCGGTTGAAGGGTCGTTATATGCCCGTCCTGCTGTCACAGGTCTTACTATAAAAGCTCCGTAAAGTCCCATCTGGACCTGGACCGCCGGATGCGTGCCGCTCTCGTAAAGGTAGGTTCCTGCTTTCACATTGTTCCACGTATAAATCACTTCTGTAGTTCCATTCGCAGGCGTCTCAGCGGCAAAAGACCGAACCCTGCGAGTAGTGTCGCCTGCCGGCCTGTTCCCGGTTGTTCCATCGTTCCATACAGGGGTCATTGCAGTCACCTGCCCCGGGATGACCAAAGAGACAGGTTCATTGTAAAGCCCGTTTAAGTCGTTTTTGAGATGGATATTGAGCGTGTCACCTTCCACGGCAGATAGTTCAGGACCCGGGGTTGTCGGTGCACCGCAATTATATGCGGAATCGCACAGGGCAAATCCCCACATGTCAACCGATTCACCGACGACGACTTTTGCCGTAACGTCTGCTCTTAAATAGACATCAATGACAGCGGCAGAGGATATGCCTGCCATAAGAATACTGAAGACAGTTGCTATTAAAATAAACTTGATTGCTTTATTGAATTTTTTATTTTTCATATCTTCCTCCTTTAAGGGATAGGCACACCCGGTGGTAAAATGACTGCCATTGTAGCCATGCCGCCGACAAATATATTATTGTTCGTTAACTCTTTTTCAGCATGAGAATGCCACATGAAAAATAACCCTGCATATGGATTGAACCCGCCTTCACCCGGAGGCAAAGGACCTGACGTGCCGAGAAAAGGGCTGCCGCTCCAGAACATTCCGTCTGTAAGGTCCTGCTGATGAGGAAGCGCTACAGGAAAAGGTTGTCCGTGGTCAGGGCAATATTCACGGGTAACAGGGTCGAACCCGTTTGGATCAGGCGATGTACAGATGCCCGGTTCTGCGCCGTTATGTCCGTATATATCCCAGCCGAGTTTTTCTCCTGTCCAGGTCCAGATAGCGTCCACCGTCTCACCCGGAACCGATGTGGTTGTAAAGTCCGATATGGCAAGGTCCGGAGAGGAACTCAGAGCGCTCTTCAGAAGTCTTCCGTCGCGGGCAATAACGGTATGGTTATTGCCATGTGTATGAAAAGGATGCAGGTCCCTTCCACCGCCGATGATCCTCATGAGAACTTTTTCCCCCGGGTGCGCCATAGGCATAGAATCATAAGGCTGGTTCGGAAGGATTGGAGCAAAAGCCGGTGACATGGTATCCGGCAGGTTACGTCCATTGATAAACCATAAAACAGGAAAACGGGTCGTATTGTCTACCAAAGCCATGTTTCCGTTTTCTACAAGCTGATGGATTACCGGATCCATTTCTGAAAGAAGGAAAAGGTACTCACGGTCAAAGGATGTTGACGGGTCGTTATATGCCCGGTTTGCAACCCCAGGCCTGACAATCAAAGCGCCGACCAAACCCATTTCGATCTGCAATTCAGGACTTGTCCCGCTCTGGTACATATAAGTACCCGGATTCGAAGCAGTGAAGGTATACGTAACGGTCCCCGGCACACCTCCGGTCAGGGCGGGCGCTTCTTTTGTGATAAGTCCCTGTGTTCCACCAACTGCTGTACTGCTCTGCCCCGGAAAGACTATGGAAACCGGCATAGAAAGCCGGTTTGAAAGGTTAACGGTTACAAGGTCTCCCTGATTCACAATCAATGTCGGGCCCGGAAACTGCATGGAGCCGCTCCCATTGGCATAACCCCACATGTAAACAGAGTCACCATCTCCCGTCATTATGCGGCCTGCCTTTGCAGTAAGGTTAAAAGTTGGTCCGCCTATGCCGTCAATGACCGCATTTGCCGCAACCGGCAATATCGCCTGAAGCACAGCCATAAAAATTAGGACTATGTATATTTTCTTGTTTATAACAGTTTTATTCATGTCATCCCCCCCTCTTCAATTGATTACGATTTCGGTCATCATCCCCCCGAAATCCTCCGCGTCATTGCTTAAATTATTCAAATTGGTTGTATACAGGAAATATGTACCAGGCGCCACTCCTTCAGTATCAAGCAGCACTTCAGTTGCCTCGCCGCCGCCGAGCGTTACGGAATTCGTAGTGTAATACAGGTCCTTGCCGTCAGGTCCCCTGAGCAGTCTCGCTCCCTGTCCCACCACATTCATCGGTATTCCAAGCACCGTTATTGTGTAAAAATCAACCGTCCCGAGGCTCGACAGCCGAAGAAGTATCTTCTGTCCCTGAGTTGCGGTAATCAATGCATTTGTTCTTTGAGAAGGGTTCAGATTTACGTTGAGAATATCAGCGGTATTGATTGTATCAGGGTATCCTCTTCCGTTAATCATTGGATAGGTGTCTGTCATATCTGCAAAAGGTAATGGCTGGACATTCTCATTAGCCCAGTGGAATGCAGGGTCAAAGCCTGCCATCTGAAGAGGATATGCCACATGGTACCCTGTTGAGCCGTCGCCGTCATTATAGGCAAAACCCGCGTATGGCTGATTCAACGGCGGTGTTATCCCGATATCCTTTAATCCGGCATTATCATCCTGCGCAGGCCGGACATACAGATTGCCGAGCATGCCCATCTGCATATGCTCGGTGGCTTCCACATGGCAGTGGTACATGTGGGTGCCGGGTTCAGCCAGATTGTAATAATAGGTTAAGCTGGCCCCCATGTTGATAGCCACTGACGACATCGGCTCGCCGTCAAACACAGCAGAGGCATTGGGGAAACCGTGGAAATGGATGGTATGCGGGTCAAAGAGGTCAGGACGTACCAGCATTCCTACATTAGTAAGTGTAAGGTAGAATTCCTGCCCCTCCTTTACACTGATCGTCGGCGCTGAAAAATTGGCGTTCAGCATCCCCATGCCCATGACATCGCCTTCCGGAACACCTGTAACGTCTGCAAACCCGAACATATACATGTCGCTGCCGTCAGCCATCTTTATGTAGCCGTCTCCTGATGTCACCGACCTGCACGCTATATCCCGTATCCCGACTGTACATTCGATATTCCCGGTATCCGGTGAAATCGGAGTTCCGGCAGGGCACGGACATTGAACATACACGCCTGCGACAGACTGATGGATACTGACCATAAATAAAAAGGTCAGCAGAAAAAGAATTAAGAAATGTTTCTTGACATTCATGGTATTACTCCTTTCATTCTTAGGCCGCCGGCCCGAATGGGTTTTATCTCAATAAGCATAGTCATAATTTTTCTCTCTTAATTAGCAGATTGTGTAACAGTAAATGTCTTTCCCGCAATGGTTATAGAGCCTGTCCTTGAAGCTGAACCCGTGTTTGCATTGACTCTGTATGTTGTCGTTCCACTGCCGATTCTGCTGCTCCCCGACGTAATGGCAATCCAACTCACATTGCTCCTTGATGTCCAGATGCAGCTTGCGGATGTTGTTACATTCACCGTGCCCGTACCGCCGGCCTTGCCAAAGGATTTATTGAGCGGAGAGATAGAATATGCGCAGCCCGCTGCAACTGCATATAATTCATCAGCGCCTATATCTGACGTCGTGCCGTTCGGCCGGACCTGTGCATCAAAGTCCTTCTGGAGACGCGGTAACAGCGAGAGATAACCGTTATTTCCGGTGTTTATGGCCGGAGACCCGCTTTTGATATGATAGTTTCCGGCAAGAGACAGCAGTGTCTGGTATACGGATATAAAGTTGCCCCCTTCTCCCGGTGACGCAGCGGAAACAATAGTATTAAGGTATTGTGAAACAACAGAGGGATCAACAGAGAAATTCCCTGCGCCCGTGTATCCGGCTGTACTTGTTAGGATGCAATACTGCGGGTTCATATGCGGGTCGGCAGGCCCAAAAAACTTGGGACTCCCTGTTACAGCCAGATCCCAGTATGGACCGGACGGATCTGCCAGAAGCCCTCCCTGTCCGCCGTTTAACGTCGCATCATAGTAGAAAGACCTGTTATGCCAGATGACATTGTTTACGAGAACAGGATTTGAGAATGTCTGAGTAAAGCCTCCTATACTACTCAAAGCGGGGCTGTGCAGTTCCGATACAATACCGGCACCTTGCGGGGCTGATATTTGCAGTCCGCCGCCAAAGGCCCTGATACCTGTAGCCGTGCTGTCGTTGTTCATAATGGTATTATTGATGATACTGGCATTTGCCACATCCTGCAGCGCTACTGCACCGGCAAAACCTGCAACATTGTTTACGATAATATTGTTAAATATATTGAGGTAATACCACGGCGCTGAACTGCCCGGCGAGGCAAATACATCCTGCCCGTTGACAAATGAAGCGTAGATCCCACTGCCAAGTCCGGCTCCTGCAAGATTTCCCTGAATGAGATTGGCATTGATTAGTACAGAGCCTGTGCCGGGTGTCAGATTCCCCGGCGCTCCGGCCGGTGCGGGCTCGCCTGAAATCAATATGCCGCCTGCGCTGCCTCCGGAAGCTGTGGCGCCAAAGGATGCTTCATTAAAGATAATCTTATTGTTTTCTATTGAACCGGGGTTGCTCTTTCCGAAATGTACTACACCGCCGCCCTCATTAGTAGTGAAGTTGCCGCAGATGAAGTTTTCTGTTAACTGGTAGTTGTCCGCTCCATTATATAACGAGACCCCGCCGCCGCCGCTGAACTGGCCTGCGAAGGCAGCCCCGCTTTGACCGTTTTTGCTTATGTAATTGTGGTGGATTTTAATATTGTCGTTATTAGAACTGCAGTGCCCGGTGCATGAGGGGTCTGTGAGCGACGGGGTGCCTATCCTGATGCCGCCGCCGGAAGCGCCCTGATTGTTCATTATCTTGTTGTTGCTTATCTCGAGGTTACGGGCGTATCCGTTGACAAATATTCCGCCTCCCGGACTCGCTCCTCTGATGGTCAAACCATCGATCTTTGCATTATTGGGGCTGATCTCATTTTTTGCCAACACAATAATGCCGGCGCCTTCTTCTGTCAGGAACGCTGTATCCTGCCCGGGGACTTGACTCACAATGCCTGAACTGATAAGGGCATTCACCCTGGTATGCCAAGCCTGCGCCTTCTGCTGGCTGAAAAAGGCATTGATAATCGTTGAGGCAGCTCCCCATCCCTGAAGTTTTACTTTTTTGTACATGATTATATTCTCATTGTATACCCCGGGGGAAACCGTAATGAGCGCGCCTGCGGAGGCCGCATCAATTGCAGACTGTATGGTTTTGAAAGGCTTGGATAACCCGACTTCCAAAGGAGCGGGGCCTCCCACATTAAGGGTTATGCCCACAGGAGTAGAATTTTTATTGTCTCCTCTGATAATAATAAGCTCTCCTGTGGTAACACCTGCAGGGATTGTGGCTGAAATTGTCTTGCCGTCAGCTGCCCAGATTACATTTGCAGACGGGATTGTGACATTCCCGACTTTTACCGAGCCTTTGACGCTTCCAAAACCGTAATCACGGTATATCAACTGGGGCTCAAACCCCGGGTTTTGAGGATTGTATGCAGGGTTCGGCACCAATTTTAACCCGACAGATGTTATGGTTATTAACTGACCAGTGCCTGAAATATAAGGCCCTCTTGATCCCGGTCCTGTTACAGAATAAATCTCAGGCGTTCCATCAGAATATTCGCAATCCAGCGTTGTGGTAACAGCCCCGGTAAAAGCTGCAACTGGAATGAGGGGAGTGTCAAGATATGTTGTCTTGCCGGGCCAGAAATCCAGTGTATAACAAACATGACTTAATGACGGTTTATAATACGGGTCAGTGATAAATTGTCCGGCATCGTTTGGGTCAGGTATAGGCCCGGGGTCATTAAGGCATACGTCAATCATATGCGGAGATACCCCTGTGGGGATAGGCGGATTAATAGTATATGTAGACGGCAAAAGGACATTATATCCGCCGAACTCATCGCTGTAAACCCTTGTTATCTCTTTACCGTCAAAATATTTGAAAGAAACAGGTATCCAGGAAGGAGCAAATTTCTCAACAATAACCTGTGCATTCGGAAGGGTAAGACCGAGGTCATTAGTAATAAGACCGACTCCACGGGCAGCCTTAGGGACTTCGGTAAATATATGGAAGTCGGCAGCAACGTTTATCCAGTCAGCAACTACTACCTGCTTTAGGTCGCATAAGGGTCTTGTCATTCCCGGGGTCCAGCCGACTACCTCTACAAACTGGTCGGGAAATAACGTGAGGTATTGAGGAACAGGATGCATATCGCCCACGCATGGGGGCGGCTTCTTAAGAACAACAAGAGATGGTGTATATTCATCTCCAAAATCAACATTCTTGTTCTCCTCCTTAACAATTTCGTATCCCGGAGGAGGGACTGCCTCTACGATGTAGGTTCCTGCAGGCAGGCCGTTTTCTCCTGCAAAAGCATATCCGCCGTCAAAAACTCCCGGCCGCACCTGGTTCCATGTGCGCATAGTTTCAGCACAGTTTATAATAGGCTGGCCATTGGCCGTCTGTACATCAATATTTCCATTGCTGTCAAGACATTCTGTGGGCAGATTGTCATCCCAACTGTCTGTGGCGGTAATTTCAAGGGCGTCGCCATAATCAAAAACACCGTTTCCATTTCTATCTACATCCTCTGTCCCCTTAGGAGCAATGCCGTCCAGCCATCCAAAGGGATAGTTATCAACATCAGCCTTCTGAATACCTGCAACCCCGTTTATATTATCAATCACTCCGTTTCCGTCTTGATCCTGATAAAGATTAACCTGAACCCGCGGGATGCCGGGTTCCCACGGCTCACCGGTCCCCTGTCTGGGGTCATTTTCCGCCCGTGTAACCCCATAATATACAATCCCGCTTATGCCGCCGTTCTGGCCTTCAGGATATTGCACCTTGCCCCAGTCAATCCTGTTGTTCTGGTCCGCATAAAGAGTCATTGCCTCAAGAAGGACAGGCGCGTAAAAACCGTTTTCATCCAGGCTAAGTTCCGTCCTTGACAGGTTATTGCCTGTATTTGGGTTTATACCTGCCTGAAGCTGGGGGGTTCTCTTATCTTCAGACGGCATGGCCCATCCCGCATCCGCCGGTATCACCCCGCCGTCATCCACTACTATTGTGGCCCCGGTTGCCTTGAAGCGCGCAAAGTCAACTTCTGTTATTAAATATTTAAAGAACGGGAATACCTCTGTTAATTCATATGAGCCGTCGCCCATAGTCATGGCTGCCTGGTAAATCGAGCCGTCGCGGAAACGCAGGTTGATGGCCTGCTGGCTTAATCCGGTCTCGCCGTCATCCATAAAACCATTCTCATTTGTATCGTAAAATACGCTTCCCTCAAGTGTCCCGAACCACATGTTGACCGGTATCTGTCCGAGGTCTACCGATGCCCCGGGCGTGTCAGGGACTATCGCCGTCCTGAAAGCAAAGATAATGTCAAGAGGTCTGTCCCATATTACGATCTGGTAAGTGCCCGGAGGGACATTGTCAATCGTAAAAGAGCCGTCCGGGTTGCAAGCGGCAACATAAACACCTCGTTGCGTTCCGGCCCCCATAGTATTAAGTCCGACATAACAATCGGACGCAGCCTCCCCGGCCTCGATTGTAAACAAAGGGGGGCGGCTCTGATGGGCTTTTATAACCTGCCCGGTTATTGTCCCTGTGTTCCCGCCCGGATTCGGCAATGTTCCCAGTTCATTAGATGGCGGAACAAAACCATAAAAGACATGATAAAGAGCCGCTCCGAACTCTCTCAGAAGCAAAGGCTCTCCGGCCTTTATCCATACGTCAATCCCGGGAGTGCCTTCTATTGTGTTATTTTGAATCCAGTTTGCGTGAGCGGCGTCAGGCACTACGCGTATGCCGTATTTCCCCGGCGGCAGGTTTTTGATTACAGCCTCGCCGTTTACATCTGTCAGGATAACCCCGCTTCCCATGGTGTTCACGCTTCCGTCCGGATTGTAAGTAGTGCCCAATGCATTCCCAAAGGCGTCAACTGTCATCTGTCCCATCTGGTCGTATATGTAAACACTGAAATTTGAAAGTCCTTCTTCAAAAGGAATGTCCGGCGCATTATTTATAGGCATATTATCATGAAAAACAAAAATGGAAGCCTGCGCTGATGGAATCGGATGCTTATGGAGAGTGACAGTCACCTGATTCTGCCCGACTTTAACATTTGTTCCCCCGATAGTGTATCCGGATGCATTCGCCATTACCGATAAGGCATACCGTTTGGTACTTGGAACATTCACCGTTGCACTCGATCCGTTAGTCTTGCCATTTGTTACAACCGGCGCATAGCTCTTGTGTATGCTCACCGCAAGACTGTCAGACACAGGCACCCCGGGGTCCACTGGATGAGTCGTATCTTCTTCCAAAACCCAGCGAAAGCCTGAAACAGGAGCCCCTGTCTCATCTACGACATTCAGGTTAAACGCCATGGCGCCTGAAGGAACAAGCGCCATGAAAATGAATAATGAAAATATCACATAGAGCTTTAGCATTGTCAAAAAATATTCTTTTTTCATTTATAAGCCTCCTTTGAACTTAATATTGCCTTTATTATAATGTTCATTAGTTTCATCTCTTGACAGCAAAAAAGATGCCATTTAAGAATACTTGTTAAAATCATTGAGTTATGGTTTTACTGTCAATTCAAAGAGCTAAAAACGGTTCATTTTAAACGATTCATTTTGAACATCAGACCCATTTATACCGTAACAATTTCTGTTGCGCTGATCTCCAACAACTTTCTCCGGAATCACCGTTTATATTTGCGCTTCCAAGCAATTACACAAACTATCTCAAATTTGCGGATGATTGTCAAGCAAAAAATTTCAGAACCCCTATACACATACCCTGTCCACTTTCTCAAGAAGACTGCATACCTGTTCGGAAAGCTCGTCAAAATCCAGAGGTTTCTCTATACATTGCCAACCTATCACATTCAAGCCTCTAAACATATTCTCATCGTAATGTGCCGTCATCACAATAGCCGGCAAACCCGGGGTATATTTCAATACATGCTTCAGTAAATCAAAGCCGTCTTTTTTCGGCATTTTCAGGTCAGTGATGAGCAGGTCAATCTTTGAAGAATTTAAAATCTCCATCGCCTCTTCTCCGTTTTCCGCTGTTAACACATTCAGATTTTTGTTTAACATGACGAGTCCTTCTGACAAGCTCATCAAGAAAGTCTTCTCATCATCCACCAACAGTACGGTTTTGCGCGTAGTCATTAAAGCCTCCTTCTCCCTGATAAGAATTCAGGGTAAATAATGCCTGCCATGTGAATCCACACGTAACTACCTTCTTGCAATGCTTACACTCTTTCTCGCTATCACTTAGAAGACAGTCTATAATATCCTGCAATGTTCTCATTTTCACTTCTTTTTTTCCCTGCGACTGGAACAGATATGAATCATCGCTTTTGTCTTCTCTTATTATCATGTTCCCTCCTTAATACTGTGCATATACTGTTAATAAAAAAGTATTTCGGACAAGTATATTGCTACATTAAGCAACTTCTATACCAGCGGTGAATATAGAGGAAAATCAAGCGGTTGTCTTCTCAGCAGCTTTTGAATACCAATGAATCGGATTATATTGGACGGCCTATTTTGATATGATAGTTCATCTTACGGTAATTCTAAATACTCCATTCCCTATTTACTCTAATCTTTCAACTCTAAAAAACGCCTGAATCTGAGTAAGAGGAAAGCAAAAATATATTCATTCTTTTATAATAAAACTACTCCATTTTAACGTTTATAGGACAACTCATTGGATTTAAATACCTATCTGAAGAAAAAGCAGAAACTTATTGACGGCTTTCTTAAGGCTTACACAGGCGGCCTTAAAAAGCAGAAGGAATGCCCTGCCCTCCTTTCGGAAGCTATGTCATATTCATTAATGGCAGGAGGCAAGAGGATAAGGCCGGTCTTCTGCATCGCCGCTTATGAGGCTGCCGGGGGAAGGTCAGAGGAGATCATGCCTGTTGCAGCATCCCTTGAGCTTATACATACCTATTCTCTTATACATGACGACTTGCCTGCCATGGACGATGATGATTTAAGGCGGAATAGACCGACAAATCACAGGGTCTTCGGCGAGGCAGCGGCAATACTTGCAGGAGACGCCCTTTTAACAGATGCCTTCGGCATTATTGCCGGAGTAAAGGCTCCTCCGGAGATGCTTATAAGCGTTATCAGAGAGCTTACTCACGCCTGCGGCCCCGAAGGCATGGTTGGCGGCCAGCTTGTTGATATAATGCTTGAGGGCAAGAGAGCCAAAAAGAGAGAGCTGCTCTACATTCATCAGCACAAGACCGGGACATTCATAAAAGGAGCAATACGGATAGGAGCCATTATGGCAAACGCCTCTTCCGCTAAACTCAATGCATTGACAAAGTACGGCGAGAAGGTTGGGCTTGCATTTCAGGTCATTGACGATATTCTTGACATAACAGGCACACCGGAAGAGACCGGAAAGACAACAGGCTCAGACATTGCAAAAAGCAAGAATACATATCCGTCATTATACGGACTAAAAAAATCTAAAGAGATCGCCAAGGGACTTATAAATGATTCACTTGCAGCGATAAAAGCTTTTGACGAAAAAGCAGAGCCGCTGAGAGAGATAGCAAAATATATGTTGGAGAGAAAAAATTAGCAGGCTGTCAAAAAACTATTTTTACGCATTTGGTCGTCATTCCCGTGAAAACGGGAATCCAGTTGTTTTTAATATATATGGACTTTTTCAGTAATCTGTTAGATTATAAGACTGCGATATTTGAATTATGCATATAGAAAAAATAAAAAGCCCTGAAGATCTCAAGAAACTCACAATGCCGGAATTAACTGAACTTGCGGGTGAGTTAAGAGAGCTGATTATCGAGAGGGTCGCTGTCAACGGAGGGCATCTCGCCTCGAACCTCGGAGTTATTGATCTGACAATCGCCCTGCATTATGTATTCAATTCTCCTGTAGACAAGATAATATGGGATGTCGGGCATCAATCATATGCGCACAAACTGCTTACCGGAAGACTGGAGGGTTTCCCTACCATCAGGCAACATGAGGGCATCTCCGGTTTCCCGAAAATTACAGAGAGCCCTCATGATGCCTTCGGCACAGGCCACAGTTCAACATCCATCTCAGCCGCTCTCGGAATTGCCGAGGCAAGAGACAGGAAGAAAGAACATTTCAAGGTAATACCGGTTATCGGCGACGGAGCATTAACTGCGGGGCTTGCGTTTGAAGGACTGAACCACGCAGGCCATCTGAAGAAAGATATTATCGTCATACTTAATGATAATGAGATGTCCATATCTCCCAATGTCGGAGCTTTATCCGCTTATCTGAGAAGAATATTGATGGGGGATATTTACACAAAGATAAAGAAAGAGACAAAATCATTTCTCGAGCGCATACCGAGTGTCGGAGAATCAGTTCTGAAGATCGCGCAGAAAGCGGAAGAGACAGTAAAAGGCTTCATAGTGCCGGGGATTTTGTTTGAGGAATTGGGTTTCCAGTATGTCGGTCCTGTTGACGGGCACAGGATTGATATGATGATCGAGACCTTTAAGAGATTTAAGGATTTCCCCGGCCCTGTTTTAATTCATACGATAACAAAGAAAGGCAAAGGCTATGAGCCGGCAGAGAAGAGCCCAGGAATCTTTCACGGCATAGGCCCCTTTGATATAGAAACCGGTGAAGTCCGTTCTTCTGGAAAAAAATCTTACAGCGAGATCTTCGGTTATTTTCTTGTACGCCTTGCAAAAGATGATCCCCGTATTGTTGCGATAACCGCCGCGATGACAGAAGGCACAGGACTTGGTGAATTTGTAAATAATTTTCCGAAGAGATTTTATGACGTGGGCATTGCAGAGCCTCATGCCGTAACTTTTGCCGCAGGCCTTGCTACACAGGGTTTAAAGCCTGTTGTGGCAATATATTCAACATTCCTTCAGAGGTCATACGATGAGATCATTCACGATGTATGCCTACAGAACCTGTCTGTTGTATTTGCGATTGACAGGGCAGGTATTGTCGGAGAGGACGGCCCAACACATAACGGTGCATTCGATCTCTCCTATCTCAGGCATATCCCCAATCTGATTGTTATGGCGCCAAAAGACGGGAATGAACTCGGACAGATGCTGAAGACCGTCCTGTCCCATGACGGTCCAAGCGCGATAAGATATCCGAGGGGTTCTGTCACAAATGGACAGGAGGCGGCAGAGATAAATACAATCCCTCTGGGCAAAGCTGAAATCATGAGAGAGGGTAAGGATATACTTATCATAGCCATAGGGAGCGCTGTTTTACCGGCTGTTGCCGCCGCAGATATGATAGAGAAGATGGGGGTCAGCGCATGTGTAGTAAACGCAAGATTCGTCAAACCGCTTGATATAGACCTCATATCACAACTCGCAAGAGAGACTAAAATCATACTTACAGTAGAAGAGAATACGGTTTCCGGCGGTTTCGGAAGCGCTGTAATGGAGGAGTTGAATAAGGCCGGTGTTGACGGACTGAAGATAAAGATGCTTGGCATTCCGGACAGATTTATTGAGCAGGGAACTCAAAGCATATTGAGGAAAAAACTCGGCCTCGATGCAGAGGGCATTGCAAAAGAAGCGCTGGCATTAGCAGGTAAATAAGCGCCCGTTGCATTAAATTCCTAAATCGTTTCTGTCTAAACTCAAAATCACAAAAATATGTCCTTAATCTCTCAAAAAATCCGCCTCGATAAATTACTCTTCGACAAAGGCCTTGTTGAAAGCAGGGAGAAGGCAAAGGCATTGATACTCGCAGGGGATATCAAAGTAAACGGCCTGACCGTTGATAAGGCCGGAATGTCTGTAAGATCTGACGCCGCTCTTGAAATACTGAAGAAGATGCCTTATGTCAGCCGGGGAGGATTAAAACTAAAACATGCAATAGATACTTTCGGCATAAATGTGAAAGATAAGATCGCAATGGACATAGGCGCTTCAACCGGCGGTTTTACCGACTGTCTTTTGCAGCATGGCGCTAAAAAGGTTTATGCAATTGATGTTGGTTACGGACAAATAGACCTGAAGCTTAGAAATGACGCAAGGGTTGTCCTGCTGGAAAAGACAAATATAAGATACCTCGACAAGAACGCTGTCCCTGACATAATTGATATAATCGCCATTGATGTATCATTCATATCTCTTCTGAAGGTCATCCCGAAAGCCCTGGAATTTTTAAAAGCGTCAGGAGAGATAATCGCTCTGATAAAACCGCAGTTTGAAGTGGAGAGAAAGGATGTCCGCAAAGGCGGGGTGGTCAGAGATGAAGCAAAGAGATTTGAGGTTATTGAGAAAATAAAAGACGCAGTTAGCGATATGGGGCTTGAGGTCAAAGGTTTAGCAGAATCACCTGTCAGAGGGCCGAAAGGAAATGCGGAGTTCTTAATATATCTCAGCCGGATTTCCAACCCTGATTAAAGGGTCATTGACAGTCATAATAATAAGTCGCCATTAAAATTCCTTCCTTTTTCTTGACCATGCATATTTAAACCGTGTAATATTGACCTATGGAAACATTTAAGCAGATAGAATTTGATCTCTCAACTATGTCAGAAAATGTTGTTGAGGTGCTTTTGTTGGACAGCTTTACCGAGGCGTCACTATTTAAAGAAATAATTGAAAGCAACATTCACCGGCCTGATATTCTCACCTTTCTTATAAATCATCCCTTAACCCCTGAAGATGCCCGGCAGCTCGCGGCAGAAACATTAAAGCTCCCTGTCCCCGCGGTAAAAAAAGAGATTGTGCCGGAGCATACTGCTTCCGATGAAGACCGCGAGTCTTTCAGTGAGCGTAAAACCAAGCGTATGCTTCAGACAATTCAGGGGCTGAAAATGGGCGAAAAGCTGCAGCTTGCTCTCAGGGGAAGTCATGAAATCAGATCAATCCTGCTGCGGGATACGAACCCGCAAGTAATGAATGCCGTGCTGAATAACCCCAAGATCACTGATACTGAGATCGAGCTGCTTGCAAAACAGAAGACAACTTCCATAGATATAATAAGGGAGATCGCCAGGAAAAAAGAGTGGATAAAAAACTACCAGATAGTATTTGCCCTTGTATCAAATTCAAAGACACCCGTCGGAATTGCCCTGAAGCATATTAAAATTCTGAGAATAAAAGACCTGGCTAAGATTGGAATAGATAAGAATGTCCCGGACGCCATAAGGTCCACTGCAAAGAAATTAATTGAGGCAAGAAAAGGTTAAGACTTTAAAGCTCACCAACAAAGAAGTTCTCCCTCTTCTCTCTTCCTATAGTTGTCTCAGGGCCGTGTCCTGCAAATACCTTTGTATCTTCCGGCAGAGCAAGCAAACGCCTGAATGATTCACTAAGCTTTTCAACACTCCCTCCCGGAAAATCCGTCCTTCCCACAGAGCCCTGAAATATCGTGTCTCCCGTGATTACAATGCCTTCTCCGTAAAGAGATATTCCTCCGGGACTATGCCCCGGGGTATGCATGACTTTGAAGGCCAAACCGCCTGCCTTCACCTCGTCTCCCTCGCTAAGAAAACCGTCAGGCTCAGGAAGATCATCAACATCGAAGCCCCAGAAGGCGGCATGATCTTTAGCCATTTGGTATGTCTCGATATCCTCTTTGTGCATAAGGATCTTTGCCCCTGTTTCTTTCCTTATGTCGCCGCACGCCCCGACATGATCAAAGTGGCCGTGCGTACAAACAAGAGCGGCAATCTCAAATCCGTTCTTCCTGATGACCTCCATAATCCTGTCAGGCTCATCTCCGGGATCAATGACAATAGCCTTCTTTGAAGCTTCATCCCCTATGATATAAGTATTCTCCTCAAGAGGACCTACAGTTAATTTTTTAATTATCATTATGCCTCCGATAACTTTTTAATGTCGTTATTTTACTGTATATAGAGTAAATGAGAGGAAGTTTTTCTTCTACGCAGTTCAGCATAGGCTACTCAGAATAAAATTCTTTTCTGAGATGTTCTTCCGGGATAAATCGGCTGGCTTGTCTGATAATAGCTCTCAACGTTCCAATATCGAGTTCATCGTGCATTACCATAGTTAAAGATTGCACCTCTCCCGCAGTTGAAGTGCGCCTTAATTTTACATGACTACCTCTTTGCGAATGAACTGAAAATCCGAATTTTGAAAGTATGGATAATACTTCTTTACCTGAGAGCCTCTTTAACTTAGGCGACATTTGCCACTGGTTCCGCTTCCATAGTTATGATTAACGTCGGGCTTGACACAAGCCCAAACTGTTCAAGGTTTTCACCCTCTAAATGCAGAGCAACTGCCTCCTTGAGATTTTCGACAGCCTCATCAAGGGTTTTTCCTTGAGTGACAACCGGTATCTCAAGACATTCGGCAACATAGTATTTCTCACCCTGCCTAATAAATGCCTTAATTGTATGCTGAAGGTTTTCTTTCATCTTCACCTCCTTTTGATTGATTATAGCACAAAGAGATTGGCCGCTTTATGCTCCCTCAACACTCTTCATTCTGAATACCTCAACAATATCAGACGCTACTTTCTTTGCTTCCGTTCCTTGTACATCTCAATAAGATATTTCATCTCCTCGCTCTTCATCAAATGCATCATCAAAAGATATATAGCAATGCAAAGAATAAATACACCTGAAAATATGCCTGCCTTTTTAATAAGCCTGCCGCTCTCTCTCCATATATCGCTTCTTGTCATTGCCCAGCCGGCAATTCCCATTATTGCGGAAGCAAAAGATATCTTTATGGCAGAATTCAGTATCTTCCTTCCGTCTACCCTGCCGAGTTTCTTTCTTAACATAATAAATAGAATGATGAAATTCACTGATGCGGCAGCGGCATTGGCAAGGGCAAGTCCGTTATGTTTCATCGGCTTTAGAAGAAGAAGGCTCAGGATGATGTTTGTGAGCATGGCAACAACAGCTATCTTCACCGGCGTCTTTGTGTTCTGCATGGAGTAAAAGCCCGCAGTAACGATCCTCACGCCGACTATCGCCCATATCCCCAGAGAATAAAAGAGCAGAGCCTGCGCCGTATTGATAGTTGCGGCATAGTCAAATTTCCCTCTCTGAAAAAGGATATTCACAATTGGCTCCCTTAAAAAGATCAATCCGGCCATTGAAGGGATTGTTATGAAAAAGAGGAGTCTTAAGGCAAAGGAGAAATCATCCCTGAGCTTTTCAAAATCTCCGTTTGCGGCATGCTCTGAAAGGGTTGGAAGGATAGCCACGCCCATTGCGACCCCGAATATCCCGATAGGGAACTGTATCAGCCTCATTGAATAGAAGAGGTATGTGATGCTTCCGGACGGAAGATATGAGGCAAGGATATTGCTGACAACGATATTTATCTGATTCACGGACAAAGCGAGTGTAGCGGGTATCAGCAAGACACCCATCTTTTTGAGCCCGGGGTGACTGAAGTTTGTGTCAAAACCAAGGCTGAATTTATTTTTGTAAAATGCAGGGAGCTGAAACGCAAATTGAACAAACCCTCCGGCCATGATGCCTATTGCCGCAGCCATTATGGGCTGACTTGTCCTCGCCTCAAAAAATACTATACTTATGATAAGGGTGATATTCAGCATCGCGGGCGCAAGCGCGGGAATGAAAAAAACTTTTTTTGTATTCAGAGCGCCCATTACCAGCGCGGCAAGGCTTATGAACAAGAGAAAAGGGAACATTATCCTTGTCAGAAGGACCGTGAGAGAGAACTTTTCCGGCGAACCCCGAAAACCAGGCGCAAGGCCTGAAACGATCACGGGAGATAAGATAATGCCTAACAGACAGATAAACCCGACTGCTATAATGATGAAGGTAAAGGCTATTTTTACAAGCCTGCGTGCTTCCTCCTCTCCATGCTTCTGTTTGTATTCAGTCAGGACCGGTATCAGAGCGGCTGACATTGAGCCTTCGGCAAAAAGCTCCCTTAAGAGGTTCGGTATCCTGAATGCGGCGAAGAAAGTATCTGAAACTCCGGTAGCGCCGAAGAATAACGCGAATATCATGTCTCTTATAAACCCGAGCACACGGCTTATTAAGGTGGCTGCCGACATCATGCCTGCCGCCTTTGTTACTCTTCGGCTCTCACTCAAGGTTGACTTTCCTCATACTGTTTAATATAATATTTTGCCGCGAATGATATTTATTCAGAATTAGACAAAAATTCTGAAAAATTCTTCGCGCAAGCTACCAATTTAATAAATTCTTTCCCGGAGGTGAGACTTTTGGCACAGAAAGTAATAAAAAGGAACAAGTCGGCGATTAAAAGGGTAACACAGGCAGAGAAGAGGGCCGCAATCAACCGCAGTTCCAAAAAACTCTTAAAGACACTCTCTAAAAAAGTGGAGTCTGAGTCTGCAAGCAAAAACATTGAAAACGCGAAGGCTTCTTTAAAAAGCGCCATTGTTGCGATTGACAGGGCGGCGATCAAGGGCAGAATCCATAAAAAGACCGCTTCAAGAAAGGTTTCCCGCCTTACAAGGCTTGTCAATACGCTCTCCCCTGCTTAAGCAGTTTAATTAAGAGCGCTTCCATTGCGATTTCAGGCCTGCCGGAAGACTTTATTCCCAGATCCGCTTCATGCAGGCACTGAAAAATATAGCAAAAATTCTCCTCATTTAATGAAGTCAGGTGCTTACGGAGCGCTGTGTAGGTATTCTCCCTCATCTTTATCGGTTTCTTCCCTTTATTGCGCCACAGAAGATAAAACTGTTTGTAGTGCCAATTCAAAGCGCCAAGAATGATCGTCGGCTGCGAGGCATTTCCGGAAAGGACCGCTTTTAAAATACGGAACGCCTTGGTATTCTGTCCTGCGGTTATGGCATCTGTAAGATCAAAGGCGGTATATTCTCTCATATTACTTATAGAAGACGCGACCTCTTTAGAGCCGATCTTGCCGTCCATTAATTTAAGCTTCTCGACCTCCATCAGCAGAGAGCCGATATCATGCCCTGAAAATTCAACAAGGGATGCAATCGCATCATCAGTCATCTGAACGCCTTTCTCTTTGGAGACCATCTTGAGCCATGCAGAGAGTTCAGCTTCTCTTATACTCAATGGGTATATTTTCCATCTAAAATCAGAGGGGAACTTCGGTTTCTTCTGAGACAGGATCAGCAGGCAGACGGTTTCGTAAGGTTTTGCAAAGTACGGCGTCAGCGCATTCACAGCAGGCTTTGAAAATTGATGATAGTCCTTGATAACAACCAGCCTTCTCTGTGCCATCAATGGGAGAGTTATAAGGGCATCAAGAATCTCCTGCGGGGCTGAGGACGGATAGAAGATATCCAGATTAAATTCCTCCGGGCTTCCGGCAATAACGGTTTTGACAGCCTTTGAGAGGGCTTCTTCAAGAAAGAAGCTTTCCTCGCTCCAGAAACAATAAAGAGGATCCGGCAGCCCTCTTTCCAAGTCCTTTTGGAGAGCTTTATTTGACATACTTCATAGTGATTTTATCTGCTATCTCTTTTGCAATTTCGGCGCAGGCTTTATTTATTGCCCTCTCTTTCTGTGCATTTGCCTCGCTTACAGTTCCTGTAGCCTGATAAGTAATCTGTATGGGAGATTTTACAGCCTTAAGCTCGCTGACTGTATTTTTATCCATAATAGTGACATCAACAAGCATGATTATCTCCTGTTCCTTGACCTGCTCATCCACAGCAGCGATAGTTTTCAGCTCGAATGTTGTTATTCTTGCTTCAATAGCAATGCCGCTCTCGGGAGCTTTTCCCATAGTATCAGTACGGCTGGCTGGCGACAGATTTATCCCCTGAATTATAAACTCCCTCGAAAGCGCATTGTGCAGTTTCTCCCTAAGCGTCGGTTCATATGTCATGTTCTGAACAGGTCTGATAGCGATAGAGTCAAACGGAAGGTTTTTCGAACCAACTATATGATAACCGCAGGAAGAAACCAAGAAGTAAGAAATGAGAAGTAAGAAATAAAAGACAAGATAAGGTCTGTTTTTTATGCCTGATTTTTTAGTTCCCATTTCTCATTTCTCAGTTCTTAGATTACTATATTAACAAGCCTGCCTTTAATAATAATAACTTTTTTAAGAGTTTTATTACCGATATATTCTCTTATCTTTGAATCACTGAAAGCCCTCTCCTGAATTGCTTCATCATCACATCCGGCAGGTATCATGGCCTTGCCCTTTACCTTGCCGTTGATCTGGATAACAAGCTCTATCTCCTCTTCCTTTGCCGCCTCTTCATCCCAAATAGGCCATTTTTCGTTAAATATGCTCCCCTGCTCGCCAATCTCTCTCCACATCTCTTCGGTTATGTGCGGGGCAAAAGGCGCAAGAAGCAGGATCATATTTTTAATGCTGAACCTCAGCGCCTCAATGTGCTCAGGAGTTGAAAGGTCAGATGTCATGGTCTCATTTACAAGTTCCATCAAAGCTGCAATGGCTGTATTAAAATGATAATCACTCTCTATGCTCTTTGTGACCTTCTTTATTGTCTGATGCGTCTTTCTTAACAAACTTGATACGTCTGCTGAATTCAACGAATTACTATTATTTGCTGCTTGAAGCTTATCGCGATTTTTATAGAGCAGTCCCCAGGCCCTGTTTAGAAAACGATATGCGCCCTCAACTCCCTTGTCAGACCATTCAAGGTCCTTCTCAGGAGGCGCGGCAAAGAGACAGAAGAGCCTTAATGTGTCAGCTCCGTATTTATCCAGCATAGAATCGGGGTCCACCACATTGCCTTTTGATTTGGACATTTTTGCGCCGTCTTTTATAACCATCCCCTGAGTCAGCAGCCTCTCAAAAGGCTCATTCACCTTAATTAAGCCCAGGTCTCTGATAACCTTTGTGAAGAACCTCGAATAGAGCAGGTGCAAAACAGCGTGCTCAATGCCGCCTATATACTGGTCAACAGACATCCAGTAGTCAACAGCCTTTGAGTCAACGGGTTTATCGCCTGCTTTGGGAGAGCAATATCTTATGAAATACCATGACGAATCAACAAAGGTATCCATAGTGTCAGTCTCCCTCCTTGCAATGCCTTTGCAAACAGGACATGTTGTTTTAACAAAACTCTCTGCTCCGGCCAAAGGGGATGTGCCCTTGCCTGTAACCATGAGATCTTCAGGGAGTAAAACAGGAAGTTCATTCTCTGGCACAGGCACGACTCCGCATGTATTACAGTATATGACCGGTATCGGCGTTCCCCAGTATCTCTGACGTGATATGCCCCAATCCCTCAGTTTGTAATTCACAACCTTCTTTCCAAAACCGTTTTGTTCGATATAATCTGCAATCTTCTTCCTTGCCTCCGAGCTTGGAAGGCCGGAGAATTGAGCGGAGTTTACGAGAATGCCGTCGTCTTCAAAGGCCTGTGAAATGGGTCCATCTTCTTTATTCTCCGGCGCTACAACTATTTTTATAGAGATATCATATTTTTTGGCAAATTCAAAGTCCCTCTGGTCATGGGCTGGAACAGCCATAACCGCCCCGGTGCCGTACTCCATAAGTACAAAATTTGCCGCCCATACAGGAAGTCTATCTCCTGTCAGTGGATTTACGGCATACAAACCTGTAAAGACTCCTTCCTTCTTCAGTGGGTCATCAGAGAGAGATTCTATCTCTTTTATTATCTTATTGTCCCTTATTAACCCGGATACAATCGGATGTTGTTTGGCTATACTTACGAATGTTGCGCCGTAAAGCGTATCCTGCCTTGTAGTAAATATCCTGATCTTATGGTCTGAATTATGAACGTGGAAATCAACCTCAACCCCTTCGCTCCTTCCAATCCAGTTGCGCTGCATTGCGACAACCCTTTCAGGCCAGTTATTCAGACTGTCGAGGCCGCTGAGAAGCTCCTCCGCATAATCGGTTATCTTGAAAAACCACTGCTCAAGCTCTTTTGGCGCAACAGTGCTGTCGCATCGCCAGCAGAGCCCGTCCAGCACCTGCTCATTCGCAAGCACAGTCTCGCAGGAAGGACACCAGTTGACCGACGACATCTTCTTGTACGCAAGCCCTCTCTCAAGCATTTTGAGAAAGAACCACTGGTTCCACTTATAGTAATCAGGCTCGCAAGTCGCCACCTCTCTCTGCCAGTCATAACCAAGGCCGAGCTTCTTCAACTGCCCCCTCATATAATCAATATTCTCATGAGTCCACTTTGAAGGGTGCAGACCGTGCTTTATCGCGGCATTTTCAGCAGGCAGACCGAATGCGTCCCATCCCATAGGATGCAGGACATTAAAGCCGCGCATTCTTTTATACCTCGCTATGACATCGCCTATCACGTAGTTTCTTACGTGCCCCATATGGATCCTGCCGGAAGGGTAAGGGAACATCTCAAGACAGTAGAATTTAGGCGCTTCAGCATTCTCTGACGCCCTGAAGAGCCCTTCGGATTCCCAGAATTCCTGCCATTTTTTCTCTGCTTTTTTCGAGCTGTACTTCTCTTCCAACCGCTGCCTCCGATTCTATCAACCTGCCGAATTTAAGAAGTTATTATTTTACCATAAACATCCGCTTCAAAATCGCTCTTTCCCACAGGCTTCTTTTCGTTATACCCGATTTTTGATGGATTGTTTTATAATTACTCCAAGAACATTAAAGAGGTGGTTTAAATGGCAGCCGTTAAACAGCAAGTTATGCAGATGATTCAATCTCTGCCTGTCTATGAATCTTCTTGACAGCACAGATACAAGTACATTTATACTAAATAGCGCTGGATAACCGGAATTTGTAGCGAATTGTAGAATGAAATGAAAAATAAGAGTCATGATAAGACAAAAAAAGAGCTCGTTAGAGAGCTGGCTGATGCCAAGAAGAAACTCGCGGATTATGAGTCCTCGGCAGCAAAACACAGGCTGGGAAATAAAGGACAGGCAGAATCACAGAGCTTTCTCAGCAGGATCTTTGACAGCATACTTGACCCGTTCTGCATTATTGACCGCGATTATACTATTGCGAGGACGAACAAGGAATATGCCCAGAGAAAAAAGAAGAGCGTGAATGGTCTCATCGGCAAAAAATGTTACGAGATACTGTATAAAAGGGATAAGGTGTGCAGTGACTGCATAGTTGAAAAAACTTTTATGTCCTCGGACCCGTGCGTAAAGGAGAAGCATTTGAGCCGTGCTGACGGAACAGAAGCATGGGAGGAGATCTACACTTATCCCATCATTAATAAAAAAGGTGTGGCAACACACGTAATCGAGTATACGAGAGACGTCACCGACCGAAAGCTGGCAGAAAGGAGACAGCAGCAGCTCCTCAGCGAGATAGAGAATGTTAATCATGAATTAAAGGATTTTGCATATATAGTCTCGCATGACCTGAAAGCCCCGCTCCGATCAATAGGCTCCCTCGCAAACTGGATAACTGCTGATTACGCTGATAGGTTTGATGAAGACGGGAAAGAGCAGATGGGCCTGATAGCTTTAAGGGTCAAACGTATGCATGCTCTTATAGACGGCATTTTGCAGTACTCAAGGATCGGACGCATACATGAAGAGAAGGTAGAGATTGATCTGAACGAGCTTTTAAATGAGGTTATAGATATGCTTGCCCCGCCCGAAAATATTCAGATCAGCGTTGATAATAAGCTTCCGGTTATTTTGTCGGAGAGAACGCGGATCAGGCAAATATTTCAGAACCTTATTAGTAACGCAATCAAATATATGGACAAGCATCAGGGAAAGATTAAGGTAGGATGTGTTGATGATAACGGATACTGGAGGTTCAGTGTCAGCGATAACGGTCCCGGAATTGAGGATAGGTATTTCCAGAAGATCTTCCAGTTATTCCAGACATTGAAACCCATTGATGAATCGGAAAGCACCGGCGTAGGGCTTACAATCGTTAAAAAAATAATTGATATGTACGGCGGGAAGATATGGCTGGAATCAAAGACAGGCTACGGGACAACCTTCTTCTTCACGCTCCCAAAATATCAGAATGGTGAGGTTAAGCAAAAAAATTCTCGAATTAAATCGATATGATATATGCGGTTTATAATATAATAACAGCCTGAAAAGGCGAGGGAGGAATAGAATGACTCACAGAAAACCAATTTTGCTTGTTGATGATGATCGTGTTGACGTAATGACGACTAAACGAGCGCTTAAGGATATTAATGTTACCAATCCTGTTTACACCGCAGGGAATGGAGAGGAGGCGCTTGCACTGTTAAAGGATGGAAAGACCGAGAAGCCCGGCGTAATCCTTCTTGACCTGAATATGCCGAGAATGAACGGCATTGAATTTTTACGGGTCATAAAGAATGACGATTTATTGAAGAGAATCCCTATTGTTGTCCTTACGACCTCAAAAGAAGAGGAAGACAAGGTGGAGAGTTTCAATCTCGGCGTAGCCGGATACATGATAAAGCCTGTTGATTACATAAAGTTTGTTGAGATTATCAGAACCATCAATTTGTACTGGACACTCAGCGAGCTGACAGAACTGGATTAAACTGATGAAGAACAAGAAGTACAAGGTCTTATTAATTGAAGATGATGTGGTTGACCGCATGGCATTCAAACGGTTTGCCAAAGACGGGAACTTTCCGTATGACTATACGGTTGTGAATTCCGTGTCTGAAGCATGCAAGATTCTTGAGACCGAAAAATTTGACGCCATTATTACGGACTTCTCAATAGGAGACGGTTCAGCATTCGATGTCCTCGCACATGTAAAAGATACTCCGAGTATTGTGGTAACAGGGACTGGCAATGAAGAGCTGGCTGTGAAGGTGATGAAGGCCGGCGCCTTCGATTATCTGGTGAAGGATGTTGAGAGCAACCACCTGAAAGTCCTGCCTTTTGCCGTGGAGAAAACGATCGAACGCAGCAATGCGGCCAAGGAATTAAAGATGCTGTCGCTTGCGATAAAGAATGTTAAGGATAGTGTCTTTATAACCGACACTAACGAAACAATAGGCTTCGTTAATGATGCCTTCTGCGATACATACGGGTACACGGAAGAGGAGATAATCGGAAAGAAAGGAACTATCCTTGGGGGCATTGATAAAGAAGGCGAGATCACTCATAAGAGAAAAGACGGTGCTCTATTTCCGGTAATCCTGACAATGTCGGTTCTCAAAAATGAAGGCGGCATAGATGTCGCGATTGTCAGGGTAGCCCATAATATCCTGAAACGGAAAGAGATGGAAGATGAGCTTAAGAAGCTTGCAACCACGGATAGGCTGACACAGGCATACAACAGGCTGAAATTTGAAGAGATAATAGGGAGGGAAAAAGAACGGGCCAGAAGATACAATCAGCCTCTCTCCATGATAATGTTTGATATAGACGACTTTAAAAAACTTAACGACACATACGGCCATCTTGCCGGAGACAAAGCTTTAAGGGCTATAGCGGATATTGTCAGAGAAAACATGCGAAAGATAGAGTACCTTATCAGATGGGGCGGCGAGGAATTTATGATTATAGCTGTTGGGGCCGAACTTGAGAAAGCATCCGCCCTTGCGGAAAGGATAAGGGAAATTATAGCAGCCCACAAATTTGAAGATGCCGGGAATGTAACATTGAGTCTCGGCGTTACAGAGTTCAGAAAAGACGATACCGAGGATTCGTTTATAAAAAGAGCGGATGATGCCCTGTACAGGGCAAAGATAAAAGGCAAAAACAGAGTGGAAATAAGCGAATAAGTCTGCTATCTATTAATCAGACCTTAGCGCTGCGGAATTCCTAAGTTTAAATTTTGCTATTCAATTACTCCGCCGCCGACAACCAGCTCACCGTTGTAAAAGACCGCGCTCTGTCCTGATGCAGGCGCCCACTGCGGCTCATCAAACTCTACAATAACGGTTTTATCTCCTTCGGGAGTAATGGTTGCGGGTTCCTCTTTCATTGTGGAGCGTATCTTCACCCCTGCCCTTACTGCTTCTGACAGGGTTTCAACCGATATCCAATTTAACTCCTTTACTCTCAAACTCTTTCTCATGGCATCTTCCCGTGAGCCTACAGTGATGATATTTTTCACTCTGTCAATATGAGCAACATAAAGAGGTTTCAAGGAAGATACCCCGATTCTTTTCCTCTGTCCTATTGTGTAAAATGCAATGCCTTTATGTGTCCCTACAACCTTCCCTTCAATGTCAATAACAGGTCCGGGCTTAAGAGCTTCAGGCGCAAAATCCCTGACAAAATCCGTGTAATTTCCATCGCCGACAAAACATATCTCCTGGCTCTCAGGCCTTAATGCGCTCTCCAGTCCAACCTCCTTTGCCAGAGCCCTTGTCTCTTCCTTTCTCATATTACCCAGAGGGAATACCGTTTTCAAAAGCTGTGCCTGAGTCATTACATACAGGACATAAGACTGATCTTTTCTGCTATCAACCCCTTTCTTAAGCAGCGTTCGGCTATTGTCCGAAGTTATTACACGAGCATAATGGCCTGTTGCTATAACATCCGCACCGATCGCTTCAGCCTTCCGAAGAAGAAAATCAAATTTAATATGTTTATTGCATAAAATGCACGGATTCGGTGTCGCGCCTGCGATATAGGAATCACAGAAGTCCTCAATCACATACCTGTAAAATGCATCCCGAACATCAACCGTGTAATGTTCGATGCCGAGAGTAACCGCTGCAGATTTTGCAATCTCCACTGTTTCAAGAGAACAGCATGTGCTGAGCTTTTTTGCGTCCCTTTTGTCCCACAATTCAAAGCTGAGGCCTATGACTTCATACCCGTCTTTCTTAAGCATATACGCGGCAACAGACGAATCAACCCCGCCGCTCATTGCAACAACTGCCTTCAAATTATTACCTCCCGCAGCATTCTTTAAGTAATGATAACACATCTCTGACGGCTCAACGACAGAAGATGAGACTCTCCTCTTTAGTAACTGTATGTATTTGTGTTATATTTTCATGTGGAGAAAAAGACCATGACGGAAGCAAACAAATATTTAATGAATACTTACAAACGCTCCCATATCGTTCTGAGGAAAGGAAGAGGGATGAAGGTTTGGGATGCGGACGGAAAGGAGTACCTCGACTTTGTCGGCGGTGTAGCGGTAAATTGTCTCGGCCACTGCCATCCAAAGGTTGTGATAGCTCTTCAGAAGCAGGCGCAGAGGCTCCTGCATGTCTCGAATCTTTTTTACATTGAACCTCAGATAAAACTTGCAAAACTGTTAGTTGAAAACTCTTGCGCTGACAAGGCGTTCTTCTGCAATTCAGGGACAGAGGCGGTTGAGGCGGCTATCAAACTTGCAAGGAAATATGCCAAAGACCATACAACACCCGACAGGTATGAGATCATAACTGCTGAAGGCTCTTTTCACGGCAGGACTTTTGCCGCCTTAAGCGCCACAGGACAGGAGAAATTGCATAAAGGCTTTGAGCCCATGCTGCCGGGTTTTAAACATGTCCCGTTCAATGATATTGACGCCCTCAAAAATGCTGTAACAAAACATACCTGCGCTGTAATGCTTGAGCCGATTCAGGGCGAAGGCGGGGTGAAAGTGCCTGAGAAAAACTATCTAAAGCAAGTCAGGCAGCTCTGCGATGAGCGCGGTCTCCTTCTCATTCTAGACGAAGTACAGACCGGCATGGGAAGGACCGGTAAACTCTTTGCTTATGAACATTTTGACATAGAGCCGGATATCATCTGTCTTGCCAAAGGACTCGGTGGCGGCGTAGCTATAGGCGCAATGCTTGCGAAAGATAAGGTGGCAGCATCATTTCAGCAAGGCGCTCACGGCTCAACTTTCGGCGGCAACCCCCTTGCCACTACCGCGGCAGTTGCGACAGTTGAGGCTCTGCTTGAAGATGGCTTTATAATGGATAACTGCCGGCGCATGGGAGATTATCTAATGGCAGGCCTCGGCAAGCTGAAAGAGGACTTTCCATCATTAATTGTAGAAATAAGGGGTTCAGGCCTGCTCATAGGCATGGAGATAACAAAGAACTGCGCTTCAATAGTAGATATGTGCGCCGAGAGGGGCTTCCTCATAAACTGCACATGCGGCAATGTGCTCCGTTTCATGCCGCCGCTGATAGTCGCTGCAAAAGAGATAGATTCTCTTATAGATGTGCTTGACGATATCTTTGGTACTATGCAGTAAATTACAAGTCAAAAAATAAAATGAAGAGAGATTTTCTAACACTGCTGGATTTTTCTGCTGAAGAGACAGAGGCCCTTTTAAATAGGTCGGCTGAATTAAAATCAGGAAAAGACTCCTCCGCCTGTCCGCTTATAGGCAAGAGCATCGGCCTTCTTTTTGACAAGGCATCCACAAGGACAAGGATATCCTTTCAGGCCGGGATATATCAGCTCGGCGCTCAGGCAATATACATCAATGCAAATGAGATACAACTCGGCAGGGGTGAGACAATTGAAGATACCGCAAAGGTGCTTTCAAGGTATCTTCACGCGATTGTAATAAGGACATTTGCCCATGACATAATCGAGAGGTTCGCTAAAAATTCCGCCATGTCTGTAATTAACGGTCTCACAGACCTGCACCATCCGTGCCAGACACTTGCTGATCTTATGACGATCAAGGAGAAGAAGGGGCGGCTCAAGGGAGTGCGGCTTGCTTATATCGGCGACGGAAATAATGTCGCCAATTCTCTGATAGAGGCATCATTGATGACAGGCATCAGCCTTGCGCTTGCATGTCCCGAAGGCTACGAGCCCGACAGGAAGATTTATGAGAAAGCCCGCTCTGGTGAAGCCGATGTTAAGCTCATGACCAGCCCGGAAGATGCTGTCAAAGGCGCGGATGTTCTCTACACGGATGTATGGGTAAGTATGGGACAGGAGGAGACCTCTGATACAAAGAAGAAATTATTTAAAGATTTCCAGATAAACAGGCCTCTTCTCTCTCTTGCAAAACCCGATGCGATAGTTATGCACTGCCTTCCCGCTCACAGAGGGGAAGAGATAACCGACGATGTAATTGATTCCCCACAGAGCGTTGTATTTGATCAGGCTGAAAACAGGCTTCATACACAGAAGGCGCTGCTTGAGACACTGCTTAAATGAAGCCCCTCATCCTTATAGTCCTTGACGGCTGGGGCATAGGAAAAGATACATTAGACAATGCCCAGACGCAGGCCCATATACCTTTTTATAGACAACTGCTAAATGAGTATCCTCACACTGCGCTTGAATGTTCAGGTGAAGCGGTCGGCCTGCCTGAAGGGCAGATGGGCAATTCTGAAGTGGGTCATCTTAATCTTGGTGCAGGCAGGGTTATATATCAGGACTTCGCAAGGATAAACAAGTCTATCAGGAGCGGAGAGTTCAGGAACAATTCTGTATTACTTAAAGCGATGAAGTCTGCTGTTGAGAACGGCGGGGCAGTTCACCTGCTCGGCCTTGTATCAGACGGAGGGGTGCACAGCCATATAAATCATCTTTATGCATTGATTGACATGGCGTTGGCTGAAGGCGTCAGAAAAGTATTGATCCATGCATTTATGGACGGCAGAGATACCCCGCCCTCATCGGGAATAGAATACATTAAACAGCTTGAGGCCTTCCTCAAAGATAAACCACGTGCTGAGATTGCAACCGTTACAGGAAGGTTCTGGGCAATGGACAGGGATAAACGCTGGGACAGAGTTGAAGCGGCATACAAAGCAATAGCGCTCGGCGATGGGAAGAAGGCAGACTCGGCGATAGAAGCGGTTCAGCAGAGTTATGAAGTTAATGAAACAGATGAATTTATAAAACCAACCGTCATATTTAACGGCAACGAGCCTGCCGGCAAAATAGAGAACGGCGACTCTATAATATTCTTTAACTTCAGAGCTGACAGGGCAAGAGAGCTGACAACCGCGCTGACTGACAAGAGCTTCTTTGCTTTTAAAAGAGCCAAGATGCCTGAATTAAGTTCATTCGTAACAATGACCCTTTATGATGAGACCTTTCCCTTCCCTGCTGCTTTTCCGCCTTTTCAGTTAACCGGCATACTCGGCGAGGTGCTGAGCAAGAATGGATTGAAGCAGCTCAGGATTGCCGAGACAGAGAAATACGCCCACGTAACATACTTCTTTAACGGCGGCGATGAGGCATCTTTTGAGGGTGAAGAACGGGTCCTTATTCCTTCACCAAGAGATATTGCGACATATGATCTTAAACCTGAGATGAGCGCGTTCGCCGTTACTGACGAGGTGATAAAGAGGCTGGATAATTCTGAATATCATTTCATACTGCTAAACTTTGCAAATCCCGATATGGTGGGTCATACAGGAAAAATGGACGCTGCAATTAAGGCCTGCGAAGCGATTGACGCATGCCTTGAAAGGATCGTGAACAAAGTTCAGACGCTTGAAGGGACTGCCATAATAACCGCTGATCACGGGAATTGCGAGAAGATGAGAGATATGGGAGAGACTCACACAGCGCATACGCTGAATCCTGTTCCTTTTATCCTGCTAAAGAAAGGGCCGAAGTTGAGGAATAAAGGCATACTTGCGGATGTGGCCCCAACCGTGCTGGACTTGATGCATATTGCCAAACCTGTGGAGATGACCGGTGAAAGCCTTATAGCGGATTAATAACCAAATATATGAAAAATGTCATTCCGCACTTGATGCGGAATCCAGGGTTTCCCGTAAAAACGGGAATCTATTCCATCTCTGGATTCCATCTCCCGCAGAAATCGACATAAACTATTTGCTCACAAAAGAGCATGAAAATATCACCCTCCCCTCAAGGGAGGGGAAATGAAGTGGTTCCCTCGCCCCTTGGGGGAGAGGGGTAGGGAGAGGGGTATTTTCGGGTCAATGACGACATTTGAATATTTCATTGTTAATTGCTGTACGAATAATCTGATATTCTCTTTTTGATTTTATGTTTAACAAATTCCTTAACATCCTCTTCCCGGCTTCCTGCCCTCTCTGTCAAAAACCATCAACCAAACATAAGACCGCTCCGATATGTCCTGACTGCTGGGATGCTGTCAGGCCGTATAGCGGCGCAATATGCAAGAGATGCGGCGCGCCTCTTGTCTCGGAGGCATCATTGACCTGCGGAGAGTGCCTTAAAGATGAGCCTGCCTTCACTTATGCCAGATGCTTTGGCCTGCATGACGGCGCATTAAAGAAAGCTATAAACCTCTTCAAATTCCATGGGATAAAACGCCTTTCAAAACCCTTATCAGAAAAGATATTTCATATGGAACTGCCACAAGCGGATATGGTTCTGCCCGTGCCTCTTTATAAAAAACGCCTGCGTGAGAGAGGATTTAATCAATCCGCGCTTTTGGGTAAAAATCTGGCAAAGCGCCTTGAAATTCCTCTGAATTTATCTTCTCTTGTCAGAAACAGGGACACAAGACCGCAGGTCGGCCTGAGCGCAAAAGAGCGGAAGAAGAATATCAGAAACGCATTTGAAATAAAAGAGCAAGACGTAATCAAGGGAAGACGCGTCCTGCTGATAGATGATGTATTCACAACAGGCGCAACAGCAAGGGAGTGCTCCAAGGTCTTAAAGAAAGCAGGGGCTCAGGAGGTTTTTGTTGTTACACTTTCTCACGGAGTGCTGGACTGATTAGAAGTTCTGAAACAATTTCCTGCGCCTGCTCCGAATCAGAGTAAGCATTTATAATCTGATCCGCTTTTATCTCCTGCAGTATATAAGGCGAACAGAAACCTGCTACTATGGAACGACGAGAAGCCCTGACTGCCTTTTTAAGCAGCGCCATCAATTCTCCGCTTATCCCGCTCCTTCCCTTCCATGCCGAAACCTTTGAGAATACAGCGGCAACAAGCGTCCTGCCTTTAAGAGAATTCAGAAGTTGCTGCATATCCGGCTTGCTCGTGTTCTCAATGTAGATGGTCTTAACTTTCCTGCAACACTTCTTTACCGTCTTAATAAACATTTTGCCTGACTGAGCATTATCATCATCAATGATTAAGACCGCTAATTCTTCATCGGGTGAAATGCCAGACTTTATTTTGCCCAATGACCTTCTTATCAGTTCACCTGCTGTTTCCCGATGTGATTTTGTGCCAACACTCCGTATGCTCAGGAGTTCAGATTGAGATTTGCCCAGACCTTTCTTGACGCTCAGGATTCTATCTAAAGCTCTCTCAACTTCAGGTATTATCTCATTCCCTTGAGATGAGAGGAGATCAATCACCTCTTCAGGATTATCAGGATGAAGAAGTATATCAGCGCCTGCATTGAGCGCCATCAAACATGCCTTTGCGCATGACCCGCCCGCAATTTTGCTGACAGCCTCCATATTCATCGCATCAGTAATAACAAGCCCGTCAAAGCCCATCTTCTTTCTCAAAAATACTTTGAGGGTCTTCGCTGAAAGGCTTGCAGGGTATTTAGGATCAATGGCATTCACCTTAAGATGTCCGGCCATCACTATCCTGACGCCCGTATTTATCACTTCCTTGAACGGATATAGTTCGACTCTCTTCAGCCTCGCCATATCCGCTCTTACAACAGGCAGTTCCCTATGCGAATCTTTAGTTGTATCTCCATGCCCAGGAAAATGTTTTGCGCAGGCGATCAGCCCGTGTTTCTGGATGCCCTTAACAAACTCTCTCCCAAACCATGCAACTGTCCGGGGATTGTCCGAGAATGCCCTCGTGCAGATGATCGGGTTTTGAGGGTTTATATTTACATCAACAACCGGGGCAAAGATAACATTTATCCCAACAGCCTTTGCCTCAAGAGCCATTATATCTATCGCATTTCTTAAAAGCCTGATGTCGCCTTTACTTCTTTGGTTAATCGCCTTTGCAATTGCCATTGCAGGAGGAAAGAGAGTGCCGCCTTCCACATGCTGGCCAAGCCCCCTCTCAAGGTCGGATGATATAAAGAGCGGGATTTCAGCTTCTTTCTGCAATCTTCTGATACCGTCCCTAACCTCTTTTAATTTTCCGCCGAATATAATAAATCCGCCTATGCCTTTTCTTGTAAGCTTCCGGTAGTAGTCATACTTCTTTGTTATATCACTACCGTCAAGCCTTGCGATGATTAACTGCGCGATCTTTCTCCGGTTATCCATGAGCATAAAGTAGTATCAGTCTGAAGTTATTGTCAAAAATTGCCTGAGTTAGAAAGTGGAAGGCTTTAAAAAAGTGTGGTTTCCTCAAACGCTGCAAGAGTAAATTCACTTAGACTCAATACCTGAAACGTAAAGGTATTTGCAGTTGCGTTACATCCACTTTCAAATTTACACTTTTCAGTAACCACTTCATTGTATTTTATAATTCTCACATTTTCTTCGTTGATATCTGTGCCATCAATTGTCCCGTCATAGTCTGCATCGATCCATGCGAATACTATGGTTATAGGAATATTGAATACTAAACCTACAGGTTGAATGCTTACCCCTAAAAGGGCTTTACCCTTACCAAGATTTGTCGATATTTCATAGGAGGTCCCTATTTCAGTTATAGATAAAGATATATCTGTATTTAATGCCCCAGTCGGCACAGTTATACTAATACTGCCGTCAGGAGTAGATAGCCTCCCCCCTCCTGAACCGATTGACTGCCCTGCAGACCTGTTTGTATTGCAGGTATTTCTCTTATCATCAGGGCACACGTCACACACATCGCCAACACCGTCATAATCTACATCGCTCTGATCAGTATTTGCTTCAGAAGAACAGTTGTCAGAACAGTCAGGGACAGCGTCACTATCAGCATCAGTAAAGCCTTCATCCACATTCCCGTCACAGTCATTGTCTATGCCATCGCATATCTCTGTGGCTCCGGGATTAATTGCCGCATTGCTGTCGTCGCAATCACCTGAAGTGGCTGTTAATTCTGATGATAATTTGTATCCCGAAGGCCTTGAGCATGACTCTGTATTGGTTGTGCCGTCTGAATAGCCGTCTCCATCTGTATCTTTATACCAAATCCGATTTGGATATTCTAAAGTGTCACTATCATTACAGTCATTTCCGTGAGTTGTCTGGCATCCTTGCGGTTCACATCCACTGCCTCTGCAGGTTCCGGTAATTGATGAGGCTATGTGTGTATCGCCGTCAGCATCGCAATAATAATCAACTGACTGGCCGCCCCGAACGCACCGGACGTAGTAGTCATAGAACTTATAATTGTTGTAGACAGAGTCATTGCGGAAGTGCACGCTCTGCGCGAGGCCCGGATAGCTTGCGGAGGTAGTAGACGACCAATAGAAGGCCCCTTTGGTATTCGGGAATAAGGTTATATCATGGTTAAATCTGTCATCGTCGGTTATTGATTCAAGTTCCTTGATATTCGGTAGCCGCCAGTCTGTTTTTTTCCTGCCTGAGGGCAGTTCAAGAGTCTCGCAATAATTGAGAGCATCAGGCCACGTCATAGACTTAGGCCCATTCTTCTGCCACATGAGGGCAGTCAAAGTGTCGGTTATGGTACCGTCATAATTATCTATATGATTACCAAAGGCCAACTCTCCGCCTCGAACGCAGCGCACGTAGTAGTCATCGGTCTTATTGCCGTAGCCGAAGTTGCCGCCACCTCTGCCGAAGTCCACGTACCACGCGGAACCCGAATCGGTAGTGGACGACCAGTAGAAGGACTGTTTAGTATGCGTAAATATCGGGTTAATTGTCGGGCCGGGAGATAGAATGCTATAGTCAACGATGCTCATCAGTTCCTTCTTTGTCGGTAGACGCCAGTCTGAATAACCGCCGGTAGTCAACTCGCTACAGACATCTTGTGAAGTCGGATTATATGTTTCGTGATACCTTCCTGAAGCCCTATACCAGTTATAGGTCGTTGGGTTTTCGCCCTTCTGCCATATCAGTCTTGTGTTGTTGTCCGTCACCGTGCCATTGCGATTGTCATTGAAGCTCATCGGATTAATGTCATATGCCCCATCCTGTCCAGTGCTTGCGCATGGTATTTCAGCATAAGGGTTATCCTCTCGATAACACTTGGTCTGACCGGTGTCAGGCAGTTTGAATGCGTTGGCCATGTCTGAAATGATTTTTGAAGAATACAGACTTTGCTGCTGAGTAGCACACCCGAACGTGACAAATACAATCGTTACGACAGCCAAGAATGCATTTAAGAAATTCGTATTCATGCTTGTTTCTATGTATTCGTGCCTAAAAGTTTTTTAATGCTTATTCTATCGTTTGTAAATTTTAATCTCACCAATGAAAGAGCCCTGGTAAGGAAGACAGAAGGAATTGAAATACATCCCCCTTCAGGCAAAAGAGGGCGATTATGCCCTATTCCTCAGGGAGTCGGCGGTTGAGATCGAATTTGAGAACAAGAAATACCTGATCGTTCCCCATGCTTCCATCCTCGCCCTTGTAAGAACAGAACTGGTGGAATGAAGCTGGGATAAAATATTCTATGCTGCTTTTTTAATCCCCTTCAAACTCCGTCTGCGAATATATTTTGTATCCCTTGGCTTTCAGCTTCTTATAGCCCCCTATGTCGGGAAGGTTAACGATAAAAGCCATCCCTGCTACGACTCCGCCGAGTTTTTCAACGAGCGCAGCGGCAGCCAATGCGGTCCCGCCGGTTGCAAGGAGATCATCAACAATAAGAACCTTAATTCCCTTGGATATTGCGTCCTTGTGTATCTCTATCTTGTCTGTACCGTACTCAAGCTTATATTCCTGGCTGATGGTCTTGCCGGGCAGCTTGCCGGGTTTCCTTATCGGCACAAAACCCTTGCCGAGCGTGTAGGCAAGCGCGCCGCCTATAATAAAACCGCGTGATTCAATGCCTACTATATAATCAAACTTCAAGCCCTCTTTAATAAAATTCTGCGTAAAATCATCTATCACAAGCCTGAAGCCTACGGCATCTTTAAGAAGTGTTGTAATGTCCCTGAACATAATCCCCTTTTTGGGATGGTCCGGAATTGTTCTGATCTTGGATTTTATCGGCATCTTGCTTCCTCCTTATAAAAGTTTATAGGGTCAAAGAGTCTTTACTTAACACAAAGGTCATCATATTCTTTGAGCTTTGGTATCACATCCAGAAATAGTTTTATTACATTGCCCGCGTTCTTTTTCATAGTCTCAAGTATCATCTCCCATGTAACAGACTCTTCCTCTTCACGCCAGCAGTCATAATCAGTAGACATCGCAATCGCCGCGTAATGCATCTTCTTCTCTCTTGCAAGACAGACCTCCGGCACAGTGCTCATATTGATAACATCAGCGTTCCAGCTCCGGAACATGTGGCTCTCGGCCTTGGTGGAAAACCTCGGCCCTTCGATGGTAATAACAGTTTTGTTCTTATGATACTCAAACCCTAACGCATCGGAAGATGATGAAAGCAGGTCAATCAGGTTTTGACAGAATGGTTCCGCCATAGGGGTATGCATTACAACATCTTCATCAAAAAATGTCGTCTCTCTTTTCCTTGTATGGTCTAAAAACTGATTCGGGAATACGAGATGTCCGGGCGCTATATCTTCCCGTAAAGAGCCTACCGCTGTAGAGGCAAGGATATGCGTGCATGACTGTTCCTTCAATGCCATGATGTTTGCCCTGAAATTCACCTTTGAAGGATATATGGAGTGGTCCTTGCCGTGCCTTGCTATTATTACCGCGTCAACACCCTTGATCGAACCGCAAGTAAGCACGGATGTCGGCGCGCCGTACCTGGTTTTAACCTTTATCTCTTTTGCATCTTTCATTATATCCGGATTATCAAGTCCTGATCCGCCGATTATTCCGACCTTCACCATAGATTCTCCTTCTGAATGAGTTGCAAATGAAATTTATTTTAACCTGCAATTATAGCTATGATTATAGACTTTATACTTCATAATATTCAATAATTATAATATGCAAAACAAGCTGATACTCTTTGACATTGATGAGACTCTGATTGACGCGGGAAGGGCCGGCACAAGGGCATTGAATAATGCTTTTGCAGAGCTTTTTGGAATTGAAGACGCCTTTAAGAATATAAAAATGGCCGGCAGAACAGATATCCAGATAATGAAAGAGGCCTTGAGTCTTTATGGTCTGTCAGATGGAAACGGAAGAGTCAATGATGTGATAAACCAATACCTTTCCAATCTCCGCACAGAGATAGAAAACCCATGGAAAAAGGTCAAGCCCGGAGTATTTGAGATGCTTGATGACCTTATTGGTGAGTCCATCCCTTTAGGGCTTTTGACAGGCAACCTTGAGGCCGGCGCAAATATCAAGCTGACACCTTTCGGACTTCAGAAATACTTCCCGGCAGGCGCTTTTGGCAGCGACGATGAAGACAGGGACAAGCTTCTGCCGATAGCCGTCAGAAAATTTTCAGAACTCGGCGTCAACGCATCCCCTGAAAGATGCATTGTTATAGGAGACACCCCAAGAGATGTGCAGTGCGCAAAGGTCCACAATGCCTTTTGTATTGCAACAGCTACAGGACCTTACAGCAAAGAGGCTCTTGCAGACGCCGGAGCGGATCTTGTTGTTGAAACTCTGGAAGAAAAAGAGGCCTGCCTGAATTTCATATATAATCTTTAGTGTTAAAGAATCCCATCAGATGAACTGCCTTGCGGCTGAGACCGTAGGGTATCTCCCTTCCCTTGAGGAGAGAGGATTAAAGGTAATTTATCATAGGAGAAAGATGGTCAGGCTGACTTACTATTTTAAAGAAGGATGCTGGCTCTGCGACAGCGCCGAAGAGATGCTGAACGGGTTCAAAGAGAGGTATGATATTCAGATCAAGAAGGTCGCTATTGATTCGGACGATGAACTTTATGAAATGTACAGGTTTGACATCCCGGTCTTTGAATTCAAAGACGGCTCAACGCTTAACGGCCGGATTAAAAGAAACGACTTTTTCAAAAAACTCGAAGAGAATAAGGAATGAGTTGTTCAGAAAAATTGAACTTAGAGGGAGCGAGGTTGTATATTAATAAATGTCTAAAAAAACAAGGGAGAAGCCCTTATCGGAGTATAATGCGGCAAAGGAGGTTGATACATCTTCAGCAACTTTAAAGAAATATTTTATTTATAATCCTATCGTCCATGTATCCCTGATTATCCTTCTCGGCCTACTTGCTTATTCCAATACTTTCCACTCGCCTTTTGTTTTTGATGATGGAAACAACATCGTTGAGAACCTCAGGGTCAAAGATATCTCCAATGTATCTTCTTTTTTACAGACATCAAAGGTGAGCCTATTATGGCAAGACCTCTTACGGCGGTCACCTTTGCTATAAACTACTACTTTGGCAAACTGGATACTACCGGTTATCACATATTCAACCTTGCGCTTCATATCGCAAACGGAGTTCTGCTCTTTTTCATCATAAAAATAACAGCAGGATATCTGAGCTATAGAGATGATAAAAATACCGGTCTTATCGCCCTGTTCTCATCATTGATATTCATAGTGCATCCAATACAGACAGAATCAGTCACCTACATTGCAACCCGCTCTGCTCTCTACCTTTTTCTTTTTGCTTGGGATCATACTCTTCACAAAGGCAGTTGGGACTGAAGGCAAAAAGAAAGTAATCTATACACTTGCCATCTTCATCATATCCCTTATGGGCATGGCCTCAAGAGAGGAATTCTTCATCTTCCCTATCATACTCATTCTTTATGATCTCTATTTCATATCTAAACAGGATATAAAAGGAGCATTGAAGAACTATAAAATTCATCTGCCCGTCATCCTGACTCTCGCGTATGTCATATACATCGTGACAAGCCACGACTATGGCGAACATGCCGGATACGGCGTAAAGACAATCACTCCTCTTGAATACCTGATAACCCAGTTCAACGCGCACTGGACATATATAAGGCTTCTGATTCTTCCCATAAACCAGAACCTCGATTATGATTATTCTATTGCAAGGTCGCTCTTTGAGTTTCCAACAATAATTTCATTAATCGGCTATGTCGGACTGTGGGGAACCGGGATATACCTTTACAGGAGAAACCCTGTTATCTCCTTTTGTATTATTTGGTTCATGGTCACCCTATTCCCTTCGTCAAGTGTCATGCCCTTAACAGACGTTTTCTTTGAGCACAGGCTATATATGCCTATTATGGGAACCATCCTTGCCTTTACATTATCTATTGTTTATGTTTTACAGTTCATTGTTCACCGTTCACATGTTTTTAGTTCTCACTTCTCACTTCCTACTTATTACTTTTTACTTCTGTCTGCTATAGTTGTTGTCTTTTCAATTGTTACTTATCAAAGAAACATTGTCTGGCAGGATGAGGTGAGTTTATGGGAAGATGTAACAAAGAAGAGTCCTGAAAAAGTAAGGGGGTATTATAACCTCGGTAAAATTTACAGCGACAAGGGATGGTCCGATAAAGCAATAAAAAATTACCAAATAGCGCTAAGAGTTAAGCCAGATTACATAGAAGCACACACTAGTCTTGGGTTAGAATACAACAATATAGTGTGGATTGATAAAGCTATTGAACATTATCAGATTGCCATATCGTTAGGGCCAGATTTTCAAATAGCACATAACAATATAGGAAATGCCTATCTCGCTAAAGGATGGATTGATAAGGCTATTGAACATTATCAGATTGCCTTAAGGCTAAAACCAGATTTTGCAGAGGCACATAATAATCTTGGAAGGGCATACGAAACCAACGGGTTGCTGGATAATGCAGCAGAAGAATATCGCGCTCCCTTAAGATTCAGCCCGGGAAACGACGTTGTACAGAGCAATCTGAACAGAATTTTTCAACTACAGAACAAGAAAAATTAGGGGCAACCAACAATTGGTTGCCCCTTTGACTACTCCCCTGTCTTTGCCTTTTTCTCTCATCTGTTTGAGAGTTATTCCAAATGCCGACTCTTTTTTCTTGTTATTTCTTTAAGGCTGTGTTCATGTTTTCTAAAATGCCCCTTCATATTTTGTCCTCGGTTTCCTCGCAATGCGTTACTTTAGTATTTCCCACCAGCAAATGTAAATAGACAAGCCTGACCCATGTCTCTACTTTTAAAGTATGCAGCGTATGGATGATGACTATCTTCAGTTCTTTACTGATGAGGTCATATTGATTGATAAAGTATGCAGCGTATGGATGATGACTATCTTCAGTTCTTTACTGATGAGGTCATATTGATTGACTGAACATCTACTTTTTTTGAAGAAATTCAAGAAATTGACGCGTCATGAGATAATCAGGATTGAGTTCCATCACTATTTGATATTCTTTTATAGCCTCATTATTTCTACCCTGACTCATATACGTAGTCCCAAGATTATAACGGGCCTCAACATAAGCAGGATTCAGGTTTAGCGCAGTTATATATTCGTTCATAGCCTCATCGGTTCTGCCCTGCGCCGCATATGCAAGTCCGAGGTTATTATGGGCTTCGGCATAATTAGGTTTAAGCTTTAGTACAGTCTGATATTCGTTTATCGCCTCATCGATTCGATCCTGTTTTTCATAAGCACGTCCGAGGTTATTATATGCCGCAACATAATTAGGTTTAAGCTTTAGTACAGTCTGATATTCGTTTATCGCCTCATCAAGTCGACCCTGATCTCCATAAGCAACTCCGAGGTTAAAATGTGGTCGCGCTTTGTTGGGGCTTCCTTCCACAGCATTTTTCCAGAGACTATAGCTGTCTGTCCATACAGTATTCCTTACATATGTCGTACCTGACAGGGCCAGCAGTGCCGTTAGCATGCTATATGCAACCGCCCTTTTTGCGTATGAGGCACTGCTTCCCAATTTTGTGTAGACAAGCACGATGCTTGATGTCAATGCTATAAAAAACCCCACTGAAGGGAGATAAACCCTGTGTTCATATATCACATCAATTATCGGTATAACACCCGATTCAGCAAACAAACTCATAAAAAACCAGAATATTCCAAAAGAGAGCAACCGAAGCCAGAATCTGTCTTTTCTATCTGAGTGTTTTGAAAGCCGATACAGATATATCCCTGCGATAATGACCGACAACAGAAAAAAGAAAGACAGAACAACGGCAGGGTCGAAAAAGGAATTGTATATTGGATAATCATAATCAATATTCTGGTTTACAGGAAAAAATAACAACCTTATATATGTCACTATCACCCGAAACTGGGTAAACAGATAGTCCCCCCTTGATATGGTTCCACCTGCCCCGGATATATTCACAGCTTTCACGTTGATCGAACTCAAAACGGCCAGAGGGTCCTCGATGCCAACCAGCGACAGAGGGATAAAGAGTACGGCAAGAAAAAAAGGCACCAGATATAACAGCCTTTTCCTGACCTTACCCTCATAAAACATCAATTCATATACGGTCATCACTACAGGCAGGGTAAAGGCAAACTCCTTTGTCTTCATCGCTAAAACAGCAGAGAGAAGCGAAAATGCATAGAGCATAATGAATGGCACATAGCGTTTAGTTTGATGCTCTTTGATCTCTTTCCATTTGATATAAATCACAAGCGAAAACAGGTAAAAGAGTGTAGCAAGCGAGGTAAACCTCTGAACTATATATGTGACCGCCTGTGTCTGCACCGGATGGACTGCGAAGAAAAGAGCAGTAAAGACAGCTATGAAATTTCGGATTTCATGAGGGTCAGGCAGATGTCCGCCAGCAGTTGAAAAAAATGGGGTTCTGAAGGTAAGGGTCATTAACCAGTACAGAAGCAGTGAATTGAATATATGGATTAAAATATTGACCAGGTGATAACCCATGACGTCAAGACCGTGCAGTCTGTAGTTTAAAGCAAAGGTTAAGTAGCCTATATATCTTGTTTTAAACAAGGGTTTAAGTTGTTTGTCTATTTTATCTATGCGTGTCACACTTGATGGGTTTGAGAAATAGTGAAAAGTTTTAATTGCAGGATTATCCACTATATTAATAAGATCATCAAATTGGAAGGACGCATTGAAGGTGTTGGAATATATCAGGAAGACCAGACCTGCTATTGTCAGCAGGTGAATGACAGGTCTGTTTATACAATATACGTGTAGTCCTTGCAAAAGCTTCATATGTCAGATTGATTTTCCCAAATCAGCCGGCAACACTCGTCAGTGCATAATATTCTACAACAGTTACCAATGTCCAGTCGCTCTACCTAAAGTATGCAGCGGATGGCGGATGACTATCCTCAGTTCTTTACTGATGAATACGGCTCAATTGATTCTATTTTACAAAAAACTGAATATAACTTTTTTAGAAGTAATTCGCCGAGATTATTACGGGCCTGGGCGTGATCAGGCATCAGCCTAAGTACGGCTTGATATTCCTTTATCGCCTCATGCATCCTGCCTTGAGAGGCATAAGCAACCCCGAGGTCAAAGTGAGCTTCGGCATTATAAGGGTTGAGCCTCAATGCTGTATTAAGTTCATGTATAGCATCATCGATCCTGCCCTGTTTTGCATAGGCATTTCCAATGCTATAATGAACCTCGGCATAATCAGGATTTAGACTTAATGCAATTTTAAATGTACTTATGGCCTCAATAAGACGACCCTGTCTCAAATAAACAATTCCGGGCAATATCAATATGGATGTCGCAGGCCGTAGCATCACTTATTTCGGACGTTACTGATTACCACACACGGGGGAACTGGCATTATGAGTCAGTTATCGTCTGCTGTGTTGCAGAACGTCCAAATTGAAATGACAGCAGACTCATCTACAATTCGACTTGTATGGGCCAAGCCACGTCAGACGCCACTATCATTGGGCTCAGTTGTACCACTGTAGGCGGATATGGCGGGCAGGCCATTTCTAACTATAATAGTAATTTGGTGATTAGAGATTCCGTATTTTAGGTCATCCCTTTTTTATGAGGCAATTCGCTTTGCCCTTTATTGCAGCGGCATAAGATCGCGTCGTATATAATAGAACTCGCCGGGTTGGACGCTCGAAGGCACTCTAACATAAGACGCGTTGTTCCTATCCATGAAATCAACCGTAAGTTCGTACCATCCAGGAGGATAGTTAGTCTGTAACTTGTTCACATCGATAAGGGCGGGTATATGATTATCCAGCGCGGCTCTGTACGATTTGGGGTCAAAAAAGACCGCGTTCGGGTCGTTATCACTCAGGGCCTCTGTATAACTTGGACGTTCGTCCCAGGTTATACCGGTGAGGTCCTTTCTAAGCATGGGGTGGTAAGGCCACAATGCCACGACTCTTTCTTCCTTTGGTATTACTCGAAGAATCTTGTCGATATTGGCAAGCGCTTGTACGGCAGGAGGGCCTTTTAGTGTGCTGGAATTACTGGCATCCCGCACATAAACTGAGGTACCCATAAACTCTTGCAGCAGCGCCGGATACTGATTGACAGCAACGATGAATACGACTACAAACATGGCGCTTCTCAGTATCTTCACCCCTAATGTATCCTTCCAGGCTGCAAAGGCGAATGGAGCGAACATTGCCAGAGAGACATAGAAGGCCATCAGATACTGCTCAAGGGGAAGGCTAATCGTAAAGAAGAAGAGGATAAGACCCAGAAGTATTCCGGCGCCGCTAAGCGTGATCTGGTCTATCCGTCTCCTTGAGCGCACCGCCCATCCCAGCAGTCCGAGCACGATCATAACTACATAGACCGGCTTGTTGACCAGCCTTGCTAACAAGAAAGTATAGGGCATGATTTCGTTCATTTTCTGTATTGTTCTTGATGTAGTCAGAGTAGCTGCCAGGTTGCCGGTTAAGGAAACCTCGTTGAGCCAGTAAATTGTCAGCACAAACGCCAGTGCAGCGGCTCCGCCGATACTGATGGCCATGATCGTCTTGATTTTCTTGCGTGAGGCCAAAATATAGGCTGCTGCATGGCCAATAAGCCCGAAGAAAAGCGGAAAGATGTATTTCGGCGTTAGCAACACCGACAGTAGGGAAAGCCCTGCCGAGGTGGCGATAGTCCGTTCACTGGGTGTCCGGAAGAAAATTAGCATTGCACCCACTGCCGTTACCGTAGCGAAGGGATCGACACTAAATTCGATCATATAGGGACCGATGTTACTTGAAGATGCTAGCAGTATAAGAGGTATGATGGCGGTGCCCCAGTCGCCAGTAACTTTTCGCCCGTGAAAATATAAAAGTAGTCCGATTCCGATATAAATGATCAGAGAAACATAGCGAAGAACCAGCACGACAAAGGCAGAATCAGGTAAGAGCTTAAAGAAAGGTACCATGAACAAGTAGGACAAAACCGGATAGTGGCAATAGAAGTCCACTCCTGGGGTATAACCATTGGAAAGCAACCAAAGGTAATGCACATGCAGCGATTCATCAAAGAATGGAAAATGAATAATAATCCTGAGAAGGAGTATGAAAACAGCTAATATTATCGCGCCGATTCCAAAAGAGGATGCAAGTCGGTCAATAATTTCGGCAATTCTGATTCGATCAATTTTCACTGTGATTACTCTCCAAATAATCTTATTGACGGTTTCTTGATATTATACGGAAAGAGGCGAATACTTCAAGAAAAACGGGAGCTATGATCATGAACCTAACCACAACTGAAGACAGATTGAACTTTTTGGGTTGTTGAAGGGAGGAAAAGTAGGGGAGCAAGTTGCAAACTTGCTCCCGCGAATGATTATCAAGAAAAATTGGGATATGTCGCATTTTCCGATGCTTTATAACGCTGCCTCTTACTCATGGACAGACGACCTGATTATAATTCACGTCGTAGACGCCGAAACATACCGCACCTGTCGGAGGGGTTCCGTCGAGCATGGTGTGTGCGATGCCACTTACACACGATCCCAGAATAAGATAACGAGGAGCTTTAACTACTGAGTCCCTGATTGTCACATTTCTTGTCTGATAGCAATAGATCGCGTCACCGACGCCATCGACCAAGTCCGAGCCAGTCACGAAGAGATTTAAGAATCCAGTGATAATTGCGGCTCCTCCCGATGAGATCTTGGAATTCTTTATGTAAAGATTTCCTGATCCCCCATCTGAGCCATCTTGAAATCCAACTGCAGCCGATATTGTGCTGTCATCGATGGACACGTCACCGTAGGGATAATAGGTATATATGCCCGCCTCGGAGGCGCTTATATCTACATGCTTCAGTACTAAATCTCCTGAGTACCACGCATTGATCCCATGACCCCCATAAGCCGAAGCGATTAGTAACACATCGCGGATCTGCAGAGAATGGGAGCCTTCCATGTGAACAGCGGTGCTGTTTTCAATGGGGCTTTCTACTGTCAATGTCCTCAACTCGTTATTCGTGGTGTACTCGTACCGTACCGTACCGACGATCTTCGTCGTGTCCGCACCTGATCCCTCCATATCGACGTAGCTCGCCATCATAAGTGTGCTCCCGAGCGTATAAATTCCTGGCATGATCTTAATAAGGCACGGATTGGTTGCAGACGATGTTCCGCACCAAGCAGCAATGTTATTCATTGCGGCGACAGGGTCTGCATAATCCCCGCCGGACTGAGCGACAACGGCAACCTTGCCATATTTCTGTATTTTTGATGTTGAAATAGGCCCTGTGATCTTCGCATCTGTCACCGCGCCATCTGCAATCTTGGAATTTGTAATTGTGCCATTAGTGATGTCTGCTCCAGAATGGGTATGGCTTCCAAGTTTTGTGCCTGAAATAGTGCCGGTTATTTTTGCGTCTGTCACCGAACCATCAGCGATTTTAGATGATGTTACCGCGCCATCCTGGATATGCTCTGTCTTGACGCCGCTTCCGCTGTTCGTATTTTGTCCTGATGTTCCGTCCGCTTCTTTGATATGCTGGGATAAAATTGAATCATCTGGTACTGCAAAAGCAAAGGTGTTAAACAGCGATAATCCGAAAAGCAAAACTATCAATAATCCTGCATTTCTTATTTTCATGTTGTCCCTCCGTTTTTTAGATTTATTGATAAAAGAATACTTGTCAGGTAATGGCGGCTTCAAGGCGGGACGCCCGATATAATACGAATGGATTTATTCCGAACACCCATGACAGGTCTCCAGAATTTGATACGGGTTTTTGAAAAGAAAACTTTTAAGAGATGAAAGTGAGTGAGTGAGTGAGTGAGTGAGTGAGCAAATTGAGACTCCTGAAAAAGTCATTTAGAGATTTTCAGTTTTTCCATGCCGGATTTTTTAAAATCCGTCTTCTGTTTTTATAAGTCTATCGTTATTTCCTGTTTTTACTTAAACTTTCTTGCCTTGTTACGATTTTTT
>JACRPZ010000063.1 GCA_016222905.1 Nitrospirota bacterium | reverse complement strand
CTTTCGGTATTACCGCGTCGTATATATAGCTGTAGAAACTGACCTGCCCGTAATCCTTCTTTATCATCGTCCCTCCTGACTTTATGTTTGCTTTATTTATGCAAACTTAATGCCAGTCTTTTTCAGCAGTCTCAAATTGTTTTAATATCAAATTCCATAATTACTTACTCTCTCTTCTGAAGAAAACTAGGGACACATATTTTAAAAGTAATCCTTCTTCTAGTAATTAGCTGACTTATTACTATTTTATACAATCTCCGATGTACAGTGCGGGCAGCGGGTTGCCAGTACCGGAATAGCCGTAAAGCAGCGAGGACAATCCTTTGTTGCCGGAGCTGCCGGAGGCGCTTCTTCTTTACGCACCATTTTGTTCATCGCTTTGATCACCAGAAATGCAGAAAAAGCAACTATGATAAAACTGATGATCCTGTTTATGAAGAGACCGTAATTGAGGGTAACCGCTCCGGCTTTTTGCGCGTCTGCCAGTGTAAGATAAGGTTTGGCGGCAGAGCCTTCTTTGATGGTAAAGAAAAGATTTGAGAAGTCTACATTTCCCAGTAAAACGCCGATAGGCGGCATTATGATATCTGAAACAAGGGAAGAAATAATAGTCCCAAAGGCTGCTCCGATGATAATACCGACTGCCATGTCCACAACATTGCCCCGCATTGCGAATTCTTTGAATTCTTTAAACATTCTGTCACCTCCACTCAAAACAACTTGCGTTTATAATCTCATTAATCAGTTGAATCTGCTACGTGCATAAAAGAATTCTATCTAATGTGCTTTGTACTGTCAAGAAAATACAGCTTTGTCATTAAATCATCCTTCCTCACAAATCTCTATAATGTGTTAAAATAATCCCTATTTCAGGAGCCTGAATTTCACAAATAAAAAATAGAACCGATAAGATAAACTCTAAATATGACCACGCCTGATCTCACAGCTCCGTCCAATTTCATAAAGACTATCATTGAGGAAGATTTAAAGACCAAGAAGTATGACAACAGGGTCCACACCCGTTTTCCTCCTGAGCCTAACGGCTATCTTCATATAGGACATGCCAAATCCATATGCCTGAATTTCGGTATTGCAAAGGAGTTCAACGGTCTTTGCAATCTTAGGATGGACGATACCAATCCGACAAAAGAGGAAGCGGAGTACGTTGAATCAATTAAAGCAGATGTTCGATGGCTTGGATTCGACTGGCAGGAGAGGATGTATTACGCGTCGGATTACTTCGGCAGATTTTATGAATGCGCTGTAGAGCTTATAAAGAAGGGCAGGGCGTATGTCTGCGACCTCACTCCTGATGAGATGAGGCATTATCGGGGCACGTTGACCGAGCCGGGAAAAGAGAGCCCTTTTCGTAATCGCTCAGTTGAAGAGAATCTCGATCTGTTTGAGCGCATGAGGGCCGGAGACTTCTCTGACGGCTCACGGACACTCCGGGCGAAGATTGACATGTCTTCCGGAAATATCAACATGCGCGACCCTGTCATCTACCGCATACTCCACGCGGAGCACCACCGCACGGGTGATAAGTGGTGCATATATCCGATGTATGATTTTGCGCACTGCATTTCAGATTCTATTGAGCGCATCACGCATTCGATCTGCACTCTGGAGTTTGAAGACCACCGGCCTTTGTATGACTGGTTCCTTAATGAGTTGAATCTCTATCATCCTCAGCAGATCGAATTTGCCCGTCTCAATCTCTCCCATACCATTATGAGTAAAAGAAAGTTTATACAGCTTGTCGAAGGCGGATATGTGTTGGGATGGGATGACCCGCGTATGCCGACAATTTCAGGTTTGCGCAGGAGAGGCTATACGTCTGAAGCGATCAGGAATTTTGCGGAGCGCATTGGCGTTGCAAAGAGGGAGAGCACGGTTGATATAGCCTTACTTGAACATTGCATCCGCGAAGATTTGAATAAACGCGCCCCGCGCGTTATGGCAGTGCTGCGCCCGCTCAAAGTTACTATCGACAATTATCCTGAAGATAACACTGAAGAACTTGATGCGATCAACAATCCCGAAGATCCGGACATGGGAACACGAAAGGTGCCTTTCTCGCGTGTGCTTTATATTGAGGAGGATGATTTTCAGGAAGAGCCTCAAAAGGGCTTCTTCCGTCTTTCGCCGGGGCGTGAAGTGCGGTTGAGATATGCTTACTTTATCAAGTGCGTTAATGTGGTGAAGGATGATAGCGGCAAGATCACAGAAGTGCGTTGCACTTATGACCCGGCCACAAGAGGCGGCGATTCTCCTGACGGACGCAAGGTGAAGGCAACATTGCACTGGGTTTCGGCGCGGCACGCTCTTGACGCTGAAGCGCGCCTGTATGATCATTTGCTCTTAAAAGAAGATGCCAATGATGTTGCGGAAGGACAGGATTTTAAATCCATTATTAATTCCGGTTCACTGGAAATATTGACGGCTTGCAAACTTGAACCTTCGCTTGCGAATACCAAAGCAGGCGACAGATATCAGTTTGAGAGGCTGGGATATTTCTGCGCGGATAGGGATTCTTTAAAAGATAAACTTATATTCAACCGCACAGTGACCTTGAAAGATACATGGGCAAAGGTGCAGAAGAAGGGGCAGTGATGAGTTATTTTTCTGTTATAGGCGCAGGGAGCTGGGGCACATCGCTTGCAAATCATCTCGCGGGAAAGGATCACGATGTCTCGCTCTGGGCTAATGAGAAGGAAGTAGTCGATGATATCGCATGCAACGGCATCAACAACCTTTATCTTCCCGGGATTGCTCTTTCTGACAATATCAGTGCGACAGGCAGTTTGGAGGACGCCCTTAAAAACACTCGTTTTGTATTGAATGTTGTTCCCACTCAATTTGCGAGGTCTGTCTTTAACAAAGCCGCTGAGTTTATTCCAAAGGACGCTGTAATAATCAGCGCTTCAAAGGGAATTGAGCATGGAACGCTTCTGACGTTATCTACTATTTTGAAGGAGATAACAGGCAGGCAGGTTGCGGCGCTATCGGGCCCCAGCTTTGCAGAAGAGGTTGCGAAAAAACTCCCTACTGCTGTAACAATTGCAGCGGCTAACCGTGATACATGCATTCTTCTTCAGGACATATTTAGTACCGAATATTTCAGGGTGTATACAAGTCAGGACATCATAGGGGTTGAATTGGGCGCGGCTTTGAAGAATGTGATGGCGATAGCATCAGGCATATCAGACGGGTTAGGTCTTGGCGCAAGCGCAAGGGCAGCGCTGATAACAAGGGGGCTTGCTGAGATGACCCGCCTCGGCATTGTAATGGGCGCTGAAGAGAAGACCTTCAGCGGGCTGAGTGGGCTTGGCGATCTCGTTCTGACCTGCACCGGAAGGCTTTCAAGAAACTATTCGGTTGGATTTAAACTCGGAGCCGGAGAGCGGCTGTCTGACATACTCTCAAATATGAAGACGGTTGCTGAAGGGATTGCGACATCAAAGTCAGCATTCGAACTTGCAAAAAAATATAATGTTGAGATGCCCATAGTTGAGCAGATTTACATGGTGATAAATGGCGGAAAGAAACCTGTTGATGCTGTGAAAGAGCTTATGACGCGAAACCCGAAGTCAGAATAATAAGGCAAAATGGATAACAAGAAAATAAAGGCGGTTTTACAATCAGTAAAGTCAGGCAAGACGCCTGTCAATGAAGCCCTTGATGCACTGAAACACCTTCCTTATGAAGATATCGGTTACGCAAAGGTTGATCATCACCGGCATCTGAGGCAGGGCGTGCCGGAAGTCATTTTTGCTTCGGGCAAGACCGATGAGCAGGTGATAAAGATAGCAATGGCGATGTATAAGAAGAGCAGGAGTTTCCTGATCTCTAAGGCGACAAAAAAGACTTATAATTCCCTCAAGATAAAAAACTCCATATTTCATTCTGCATCCGGCATGATCTCAATAGGCGGGGAAAAGACGAAGAGGGGGAATATATTGGTTCTGACTGCCGGCACGTCTGATATCCCGGCAGCGGAAGAGGCTGCTGTGACAGCGTCATTTCTCGGAAGCAAGGTTAATACCGTATATGATGTCGGCGTTGCGGGGCTTCACAGGCTTATGGGCAATAAAGATCTTATCAAAGAGGCAAAGGTGATCATCGTTGCAGCCGGCATGGAAGGCGCGCTCCCGTCAGTAATCGGAGGAATGACGGACAAACCAATAATTGCTGTTCCGACATCCGTTGGTTACGGCACAAGTTTCGGCGGCATTACAGCTCTCTTTGCCATGCTCAATTCATGCGTGCCCGGCATAGCGGTTATGAATGTTGACAACGGATTCGGCGCAGGGGTGTTAGCGCATAAGATTAATACGTTATGATCGCATACTTCAACTGTATCTCAGGCATCAGCGGGGACATGATTCTTGGCGCTCTTGTTGACGCTGGAGTCTCCCTTGAAGCCTTAAAAAAGGAACTCTCCAAACTTTCTGTCAGCGGATATGAATTAAAAGCTAAAAAAGTAAAGAGGGGAGGGCTGAGGGCAACAAAGGTTGATGTCATATTAAAAAAAGAAGACAGAAGTCAGAAGTCAGAAGTCAGAAGATGTAAAGATATAGAGAAGATTATAAAGACATCCTCACTGTCACAAGAGATAAAAGAGAAAGGTTTATTAATTTTTAAACGTCTCTTTGAGGCGGAGGCAAAGGTTCACGGAGAGAAAATGCAGGATGTCCACCTCCATGAACTTGGCGCTGTAGACTGCGTTGTTGACATCTTTGGAGCATTGATCGGGCTTGATCTGTTAAGTATTGATACGGTTTATTCTTCGCCATTAAATCTTGGAAGCGGCACTATAAAGACAGAGCACGGCATGCTTCCTGTGCCTGCGCCTGCCACTGTTCGTTTACTGAAAGGGGTACCGGTTTATTCTTCTGGCGTACAATTTGAACTTACCACGCCCACAGGCGCTGTATTAATTTCATCTCTTGCAAAGGGATTTGGCAATGTACCTGAAATGGAAATATTAAAAACCGGCACAGGCGCAGGGGATCAGGATTTTAAAGGTCAGCCGAATGTCTTGACAATGATTATTGGAGAGAAGGGAGAAGAAGAAAAAAGAGAAAAGGGCGTGACTGTCATCGAGACCAATATTGACGACATGAACCCTCAGGTCTATGAGTATGTGATGGAGAGGCTCTTTAAAGAAGGTGCGCTTGATGTCTTCTTAACACAGATCATTATGAAGAAGGGGAGGCCGGGTATAAAATTGAGCGTGCTTTGTGACGATAACAAGAGAGAGAAATTAATTGAGATAATTTTAAATGAAACAACGAGTATAGGCGTCAGGTTTTATCGTGCAGAACGTAAGACACTTCATCGGGAGATTAAGTCGGTTAATACCAGCTTGGGAAAGGTTAATGTTAAAGTATCATATTCCGGGAAGAAGTTAAAGAAGGATTTTCCTGAGTACGAGGATTGCAGGAAGGCTGCAAGGAAACACAATGTCCCTCTTTTAGAGGTCATGAAGAGAGCGGCTTCTTCAGACAAGGGTCAGGGATGACCGTCTGAAGAAGCCGCTCTTCCTTGAATATACTTTATTATTCTTTGCCTGCCGGGGATTCCCCGTTAATTGTTTCCCATCTGTTCGCGCCTTTGCGGAAGACCAAGAGAAGGACATTTTCTTCAGGCTTTACCTGAGTTGCTATCTTCTCATAATCCGCTATGCTTCCGGTAGCCTTTTTGTTTATCTCGATAATGACATCGCCGGGTATAAGCTTTGTCTCTGCAGGGCTTCCGTCTGCTATGTCGGATATAACAACGCCTCTGATCTTCTCAGGCAGACTCAGTTGTTTGCGTATCTCCGGCGTTATATTCTGAACCATTATTCCTCTTAGGGCATTATTGACAACAGCCCCTTCTTTCCGGGGAGCCTCCGTCGCAAGCTCAGCAATTGTGAGCGTGAGCGTTTTGGCTTCTCCTTCTCTAAACACCTTTATCTTTACGACCTCGCCTGGAGGCGTTTTTGCAACGGCATTCCTGAGGCCGTGAGGATCGGACACTTTCTCTCCGTTAAATTCAATGATGACGTCGCCGCGCATAATACCGGCCTTTTCCGCAGGCCCTCCCTCGATAACATCTGCTACCAGAGAACCCTCTTCGCTCTTAAGATTAAATTGAGATGCAAGCTCCGGGGTTATCGGCTGTATTGATACGCCGAGCCAGCCTCTGATGACCTTGCCTTTGGTAATGAGGCTCTCCATCACCATATTTGCCATGCTGCTTGGTATAGCGAAACCTATCCCCTGATATCCGCCGCTTGTGCTGAAGATGGCGGTGTTCAGTCCGACCAGTTCTCCTTTGGCATTGACCAGAGCTCCGCCGGAATTTCCGGGGTTGATGGCTGCGTCTGTCTGGATGAAGTCCACATAATCGGCTATTCCCATATTAACCCTCTCCACGGCGCTGACAATACCCATTGTTACGGTCTGATTTAATCCAAAAGGGTTTCCGATTGCAAGCACTATCTCGCCTACCTTCAGTTTGTCCGAATCTCCCCATGCAATATGCGGAAGATCCTTGGTCTCTATTTTTACTACCGCTATGTCGGTCTTAGGGTCGGAACCGATTACCTTGCCTTTAAATTCCTTCTTGTCCGAGAGGAGCACGGTTATTTCATCGGCGTCTTTGACTACATGATTATTTGTTAAGATGTAACCGTCGGAAGAGACGATTACGCCTGAACCGAGGCTCGCTGTTTTGCGCTCTTTAGGGATTTTCTGATTTTCAAACCTGTCGCCGAAAAATTTTCTAAACATCGGGTCGTCAAGATATGGCGCAAAGGGGTTCTCAGTTATCTTCTGAGTTCGTGTAGTAGAGACGTTGACAATAGCCGGCTTTACAGCTTCAGCCACTTCTGCCATTGCCTGGCCGGTTTTTGTGAGAAAGTTTACAGACTCCTCAGAGATGCCGGACGCCTGCGCAATCATATTGAACTGAATAAGCAAGACAGATGATAAGATAACAAGTAATAAATATTTTTTAATACGCATGTTACTCTCCTTTATAAAAGTTTATTGTTGAAGATTAAGTTACTAATCAGTTCATAAGTGTATTAGCTATAGACATACAAATAATACAGTCCTTCTTTTAGGCTACAACAACAATATATGCTGCACTGATGTCTAATTCCTTATGACTCCCTAGTATAAATAACGACGCATACATCAACCGCAAGGGACAACCAGCTTTTATGCGCAAAAATTGTATGCTTATCCAGTGTCGGCTGGATGATTTTGTTAGCGAATTTTTTTTGGCATTCCATGGTTACTTCTTAGTTTCCTTAGCCTCTGCCACGTATTCTTTCCACCAGCCACTCGAATATATTTCGTCCTGCGTTTTTTGGAACTGTTCTCTTAGCGGCGCTAACAGGTAATTTCTCATTCCTTCTTCCAGACATGACGTCGTAATCGGAAAACAAGAAACTGGTTTTTGCTCTTCCTCGCTTACAATGACATTGGTATAAAGCTTGGAATTCTGAGGGTTTAATATGTTCCATTTCATGCTGGTCTGAAAAACATTATAAAAAAAAGCACCATTCTTTTTGGGTTTGTTCAATAAAACCATCTTAATAGTTTCTGCCCTGATAAGGACATCAACGCGGCCCGACCACGCTTCGTTTGACACGGAATCTAAAATAATAACTTCGTCAAAGACATTCTTCAGTGTCCTTTCGCAGGCGCTGGTTATGGCGTCTCCAAGAAATACCTTGCCGGGCTCGAAAATAGGCTGGCCCACGTATTCATAGGTTTTTATTTTTGGATCGACATAAAGAGCCGCGCGAAGAGGTATTTTCTTATCAACCGGCATATTACGTAACTCGAAATCTTTCGGTGCTGAGACGTTCACACGTGTTAACGTAGTCGCACAAGAGGAAAGTAAAATTACAAGAGAAAACAAGAAAAAACTCATTACCCTGCCTTTGAAATTCACAATCTCCTCCTTTGTCATTTAAGACTGATAAACAGTTGCTCCAGTTCTTGGTTTTTTAAATTTTTAGCGGTTAAAATAATACCCTCTATATTTTTCACGTCCGCTTCTTTGATGTTGAAATATATAAAGCCACTGTGACGCTCGCCGGGATATACAGCTTTTTCAATCATTTGTTTTTCTTCAATATTGTGAAATACTCTTTCTTTATTTGCCTGATAGCTTGAAATAGCAACACCTATGACAGTTCCCACAACAAAACCTGCAGGACCTAAAACTAAGGGAGCGCCAGCGAACACTGTTGCACCCTCGCCTAAAGCTGCGGGAACGGCCGCAGCGAGCGTGGCTACTGCATCCGAGCGAGACCGTTCATCTGCTGGATTATTTCCTATTACGTTAGTCGAAGATGTGTCTTGGGAGCCAATACTTGAATTAACCTTCGTTGTGAATTTTGACTGCTCCTTAAGGAGAACATAACCGCCTTTTGCTCTATTGTTTTCAAAAACTATATATACAGGCAAAACGCCTTTCTTAAGTAAGTTATCGCCAAAATATGTGTTGAGGCGAGCCTCGTCATTAAACATATCTGCTGACGCTCTTAGACCGTTGATTTCCGAAAAATGTTGATACGAAGTGGTTGAATCCGGCCTTACTTCTTGTATTCGTGCGCCACAAGCAGTTAGTGTCAACAAAAAACAAATATAATACAATGACCATAAAAATCGCCTATAAATTTGCACTCTCCCACCTCCAACTTTTTGGCGCAACTCAATCATGCATTGAATAAAACTATCACTTGCTTGTTATTCGTTAATTCTTAATACCAATGTCTTCATACTTATGAACTCATTAGTTATACAATTATATTCCGCAAGAATATTAGAGTCAACAAAACCAGATCTCAAATGAAAATTATGCTGCAAGACTTTTTAAGAGAATTAATTTTAAAATATTACATTCTCTAACCGGGCTTGCAAACATTAACCTGTAATTTGTGGTTTAGAATATTCAATAAATATGAAGAAGTTATGAAATCTCAAAAGCTTAGAATTTCGCTTGCACAGATAAACCCTATTGTCGGCGATCTCTCAGGTAACACTAAGAAGATAATCTCCTATATAAAAAGAGCCCGAAAACTTAAGGCAGACATTGTGGCTTTCCCGGAACTTGCTGTGACAGGGTACCCGCCTGAGGACCTCCTCCTGAAGCCCCAGTTCATAAGAGAAAATATTGAATCCATGCATAATATCATTTCCGCTTCTGAGGCGATTACGGTAATAGCAGGTTTTGTTGACAGCAATAACGGCCTTTTTAATGCGGCGGCAATGATATCGGACAGGAGGCTTGTAGATCTATACTACAAAAAACATCTTCCCAACTACGGCGTGTTTGATGAATACCGTTACTTTAAGCCTGGGAAGAGATACCCTGTTTATTCTCTTGGAGGGGTCAGGTTTGGCGTTAATATCTGCGAGGATATTTGGCATGAAAAAGGGCCTGCAAGAGTGCAGTCGCTGTCAGGCGCGGAGTTGATTATAAATATAAATGCATCTCCTTATCATATGGGCAAGGCATCTTTCAGGGAAGATCTGATCTTGAAACGTTTTGCAGAGTGCGGAACTCCTATTGCTTATCTGAATATGGTCGGAGGGCAGGACGAACTTGTTTTTGACGGTGGCAGTTTTGTTCTTGACGGAAAAGGCAATGTCTTTGCAAGGGGCAGACAATTCAAGGAAGAACTAATCACAGTTGATATTGAGGTTTTCAGAGACAAAAAAAAAGAGTTGTCCCCTAAAGATAAAAAAGAATTGAAGGTGATCGTATCGAAAGATGAATCCATTGATGAGATACGTATACCCTCTATTTCATATAAGGGGGAGAGGCCGGAAATTATTGTGAAGAAGCGTATCAGGATGCAGGCTATTGAAAAAGTGTACAATGCTCTTTTGTTAGGGACAATGGATTACGTTCGGAAGAACGGGTTCAAGGGCGTGGTCATAGGAATGAGCGGTGGTGTGGATTCAGCGCTGGTTGCAACTATTGCAGTTGATGCCCTCGGCAAAGAAAGCGTCAGGGGCCTGTTTATGCCGTCTTTATTTACATCTCCGGAAAGCTATGAGGATGCATACAGACATGCAGAGAATCTTGGGATAAAAATAACCACTGTTCCAATTGATAATATTTATAAAACTTATCTGGAGACTTTATCAGAGAATTTTGAAGGCACGAAAGCAGATGTCACGGAGGAGAACCTTCAGGCACGAATTAGAGGCAATATCCTAATGGCATTCTCAAATAAGTTTGGATGGCTTGTGCTTACGACTGGTAATAAATCAGAGATGAGTGTCGGATATGCAACTCTTTATGGAGACATGGCCGGAGGTTTTGCGGTTATAAAAGATGTGCCAAAGACAATGGTATATGACTTATGCGAATGGCGGAATGCAAAAGAGAAGAAGGAGTTGATCCCTGAAAGAATATTATGGAAAGAACCTTCTGCAGAACTAAAACCCGATCAGAAGGATACGGATACCCTGCCGCCATATCCTGTGCTTGATCCTATTTTAAAGGCTTATGTTGAGGAAGACAGCAGTTTTGATGAGATCATGAAGATGGGTTGTGATCTTGAGTGTGCTCAAAAGATTATAAGAATGGTTGATCAGTCTGAATACAAGAGGCGACAGTCTCCGCCGGGGATAAAGATAACGCCGAGGGCGTTTGGAAAGGACAGGAGATTTCCCATAACGAACAGATACAAAAGCTACTGACAATAAATATTTTCGAAATAACACCCCCCAACCCCCTCTTAATTTAAGAGGAGGCAGGGGGAGTTATTAAATATTAAGGAGGCTTATATGTTTTGGAATAAATTGATTCCTTTCTTATTGACGATAATCTTTCTGATTTCCTTGCAGGCATGCACAAGGAAAGATGAGAAGAAAGAGCCCGCTGTTTTCAAACAGCAGACGGACATTCTGGAGGCCCGGCCGCAGCAAAAGCCGGTTAATATAAAGCTTAAGCGGAGCGCTAACGGCGAGTACTCATGGGATTTAAGCGGCAGCGATGCGGATGAAGTTTTGAAGGTTGATAAGAGGCTGAAGGAGTCTTTGAAATAATGAAAGAGTGTCCTTGCTGCGGAAAGAGATTTAACTGGCGGAGGAGAGCTATCGGTGAGCATAAAGAGCCTTTAAGTATCTGCTGCAAGTCCAAGGTGCAGTAAGGATGCAGTTACCATTTCTACCGGGTGCCGGGGATGCCCGGCAGCCTGTTTTGAAGGAGAGGATCATAAAGATAAATCCTGATTAAAAGATATGCATGATAAAGATAAGACAATAGAGCGGCTAATGGAAGAAAATAGTAAATATAAAAAACGTATTGATGAATTGGAGGAATTATTTTCAAAACAGCAAAAAACAGAAAATGAACTCAGAATATTGTCTTTATCTGATGACCTGACAGACCTTTATAATAGGCGGGGATTTTTTACATTAATGGAACAACAGTTAAAACTGGCCAAGAGATTAAAAACCCCGATACTTCTGCTTTATGCTGACATTGATAACCTGAAAATAATTAATGATACCTTTGGTCACAACGAAGGGGCCAGGGCCATAATTGATGCCGCAAATATTTTGAAATCAACTCATCGCGAGTCTGATATTCTATCCCGTATTGGCGGTGATGAGTTTGTAGTTTTTCTGGTTGGAGCTACAGGGGATAATGCTGAAATAATTAAGGCGCGGTTACAAAAGAACATTGATGCTCATAATAATAAAGATAATCGCTGCTTTAAGCTTTCTATCAGCGTCGGCATAAAAGAATTTGATCCGCCGTTTCCATATTCTCTTGAAGATATGCTGCATCAAGCAGACATATTGATGTATGAAGATAAAAAGAGCAAGAAGATTTAGTTGCCTATATTCCAATTGCAATTCTTACTTCTAAATAGTAATCATCAACTTGCCAAAGGCCTCAAATTGAGACTCCTGAAAAAGTCATTTAGAGATTTTCAGTTTTTCCATGCCGGATTTTTTAAAATCCGTCTTCTGTTTTTATAAGTCTATCGTTATTTCCTGTTTTTACTTAAACTTTCTTGCCTTGTTACGATTTTT
>JACRPZ010000065.1 GCA_016222905.1 Nitrospirota bacterium | reverse complement strand
GATCGTCAGTGAACTTCTTGTGGATTTGAGCCATAATCTAAAGCCTCCGTTTTTGAGTTTTAGATTACAGCTTATAGGGGTGTGCACTTTTAAATTTTAAATCTGCTCAAAAGTGTGCACTTTTAATTCTTAATTGACAATTATGTAAATATTTCTTGACAATATAAAAGTTTGATGGTAATCTTTCACGGATAACCCTTTGGTGCGTTTAACTTTTTGATCAGTAAAGTTAAATTTAGTGGGGATGTTTTATGGAAAAAAGGGCTTGCAAAAGAATACTCATCAACATAGACGTGAAATTTTCCTACAGCAACTATCTGTACTCCGGAATTGCAGAAAATGTTTCAGAGAAAGGCATCTGCTTTTCTACTCCGAATATGTTGGTTCCTCACGGTTCATTGGTTGAACTACTTATTCCTCTAAAGGAAAAGTTTTTGAGTGTCCATACCAGGGTTAATAGACTAAGCTTAAAGACAGATCCCACTATTAATTTTATTTTGGGCGCTGATGTTCTGAATCCGTCTAATGAATATTTAAATTTTGTAAACAGTTTGGATCCTACTACGTAAATTTTGAAATTAATGATTTGATAAAATCCTTGATCATTTCACCTGCGAATCAATAAGTTTTGAGCCTTATAAACTCATTGATTAGGAGGTGTTGTTTTCGAAATCAATATAAGCAATTCAGTGTATGTTTTTTTCAGATAAGTCACACAAATTTAGTTTAACGCTACCCTACCGCATTGAATTCCCTTACCCTTAACTCCACTCCCAACTCTTCAGCTATCGCCCTGCATTTATCAATATCTATTTCAGGTATAGCAACAACAGTAACAGTCACTTCAGGAATAATATTCTTTGCTTCCTTTATAAATGATATGACCCCGTTAAAGGCGTCTGTGAACGCTGGCTTGCAAACCTGCTCATACTTGACGGCATCGTCCGCATCAAGGCTGATTGATAAACTGTCCACAATGCCGCTGAGTTCCGGGATTATGTTTCTCTTGTGAATTAAATTGCCGTGACCGTTTGTATTTATCCGAACTCTCCCGCCTTTTTGCTTTACCCATGCGGATACTTCCTTAACAACATCAAGCCTTAACATCGGCTCACCGAGACCGCAGAAGACTATCTCTTTATATCTGTCCGGGTTTCTTATGGCTTTAATAAGTTCTTCCGCAGAAGGCTCTTTATCGAGCTTCAGATTATGACCTTTGACAAAGTTTGTATTAAACCGGACGCAGAAGCCGCAGCTATTTGTGCATCTGCTTGTTACATTGAGATAGAGTGAATTTCTTATCCTGTATGCTATCTCGCCTTTCTCCGGGATAACGCCTATCCTAAAGAGGCTCTTTGCGTTAAGCGTGGTAATACGCGCTATGTCTTCGAGCTTAACGCCTCTGATTTTTGCAACGGCTTCCGCAGTATATTTTAAAAAGGCGGGCTCGTTTCTCTTGCCTCTCATCGGCTCCGGGCTGAGATAAGGAGCATCGGTCTCTATCAGCAGACGCTCGTCAGGAATATTCTTTGCCACCTCTCTCAGCCTGTCGGCTTTTTTGAATGTGACAGGCCCGGCTATGGATATGAAGAATCCGAGTTCCATAGCCTCTTCAGCAGTTTTTATATCTCCAGCGAAGCAATGGAGAACGCCTGCAATGTCTCCTGCCTCCTGCCTTAGAATTTTCATGGTGTCATCCTCAGCCTCTCTGCTGTGGATTATAACGGGCAGTCCTGAATCTCTTGCAAGAGCTATCTGTTTTTTAAAGGCTTCTATTTGAGCCTCTTTGGAAGAATACATATAGTGGTAATCGAGCCCGATTTCGCCGACAGCCACAACTTTCGGCTCTTTGATCCATCTTCTTACCTCACTATGCGTTAATTCATCAAACGTTTTCGCATCATGGGGGTGAATGCCTACCGAAGAGTATATATTTTGATATTTCCGAGCTATCGAAAGCCCCTTTATATTGCCTTCCCTGTCAGAGCCTATATTAATTATGTGTAGTATATTTGCATCAGCAGCCCTTTTGAGCACTGCATCTATATCACCCTCAAAAGCCCCCATATCAAGGTGGCAGTGGGTATCAATCAATTCCTGTATAATAGTAGTCATTCTTTTAATATTGAAAAGAGAATTAATCATATTGGAATCAAAAGATATTTGTCAAAGCAATTCCTTGTAATTTTTGGTAGAATATGATAATTTTCCAATCTAACAGAGAGGAGGAGTAAAAAAAATGAAGGAGATCGAAATTGCGGAGGCCTTGAGAAGAGAGAATGAAAATTTTAGAAAGCTTGAGGAAGAGCATAAAATGTTGAAAGAGACTCTTGCCGAGATAGATAAAAAGAAATACCATACTGCTGATGAGGAGATCGAGAGGAAGAAGATACAGAAACAGAAGCTTAAGGTCAAAGATTCTCTGGCTGCGTTCATAAGTGATTATAAAAAAAATTCAAAGTAACGGTTTAAGGCCGTAAATGTATTATTCTTAAATTTGTTTGGTTGATTATGAAGAGCGATAAGATAAAGAAAGGTTTGGAAAGGGCGCCTCACAGGGCGCTGCTGTATGCCACAGGGATACCGCGTACTGAGATGAAGAAGCCTTTTATCGGTGTTGCGACGAGCTTCACTGATATTATACCCGGGCATTCAGGGATGCGCGACCTTGAGAGGTTTATTGAGAAAGGGGTCCATACGGGAGGAGGCTATCCGTTCTTCTTCGGCATCCCCGGCATCTGCGACGGCATAGCGATGGGGCACAGCGGAATGCATTACAGCCTTCCTTCAAGGGAGCTTATCGCGGATATGGTGGAGACCATAGCGCAAGCCCATCAGTTTGACGGGCTTATACTTCTGACCAATTGCGACAAGATAACACCGGGCATGCTTATGGCTGCTGCTCGCGTTAATGTACCTTCAATAGTGGTTACGGCGGGGCCCATGCATTCGGGAAATCTGAGGGGCAAGAGGCTCTCTCTTGTCAATGATACATTTGAGGCTGTCGGCAAATATAAAAAAGGGCTGATAAGCGATTCCGAGCTTCAGGATCTTGAGATATGCGCCTGCCCCGGTCCCGGCTCATGCCAGGGCATGTATACCGCGAATACTATGTCGTGCGTCACAGAGTCTCTTGGAATGAGCCTTGCCGGATGCGCAACAAGCCTTGCAGTATCATCAAAGAAACGCAGGATAGCATTTCACAGCGGTGAGAGGATCGTTGAACTTGTAAAGAAGAATATTACGCCGAGAAAGATTATGACGCTTAACGCCTTTGAGAACGCGATAGCAGTTGATATGGCCCTGGGAGGTTCAACAAATACGGTCCTTCATATACCTGCAATAGCGCATGAGGCAGAGGTTGATCTGCCGCTTGAGTTGTTTGACAGGATAAGCAGAAAGACACCGCATATAACAAATATGCTTCCCGGCGGGACGGATTATCTTGAAGATCTTGAATATGCTGGAGGCATCCCTGCTGTAATGAAGAGGCTGAAGCCGAAGCTGAAGAACACAATGACTGTTACAGGCTTAAAAACATTTGATATTATGGACAGCGCAGAGATTATGGATGAAGCAGTGATCAGGCCTCTTAATAAGGCATATCATAAAGAGGGCGGTATCGCCGTGCTGAGGGGAAACCTTGCGCCGGACGGCGCTGTTGTAAAGCAGTCTGCGGTGAGCGATAACATGATGAAGTTCAATGGAAAGGCAAAGGTCTTTAACTCTGAAGAGGACGGCATGAAGGCGATACTCTCAAATAAGATAAAAGCCGGTGATGTCGTGGTTATCAGGTGCGAAGGCCCGAAGGGAGGCCCCGGAATGAGGGAGATGCTGAGCCCTACAGCTGCAATAGCAGGCATGGGACTGAGCGATTCGGTGGCCCTTATAACTGACGGCCGTTTCTCCGGAGGAACACGAGGCCCCTGCATAGGGCATGTATCTCCTGAGGCTATGGAGGGGGGTCCTATTGCCATAGTAAGAGACGGTGATGTAATATCCATAGACATCCCTAATAGAAAAATAGATATTCAGCTTGATGAAAAAGAGATCAAGAGCAGGTTAAAGTCATTAAAGGCTTTTAAACCAAAGATCCGCAAGGGATGGCTTGCAAGATATGCAGCATCGGTAACATCGGCAAGCACCGGAGCGGTTATGAAAGATTACAAATAAAGGAAAAGGCTGGTAAGAAAATGAAAATGAGCGGCGCGGAGATACTGATTGAATGTCTTAAGAAAGAAGGCGTAAAGCATGTCTTCGGTTATCCCGGAGGAGTGGTGCTAAACATCTTTGACGTTCTTTACGATGAGAAGCAGCTTAAACTCATTCTCACAAGACATGAGCAGGGAGCCGTACACGCGGCTGACGGGTATGCGAGGGTTAGCGGGAAGGTGGGGGTTGCTATTGTAACTTCCGGTCCTGGCGCTACAAATACAGTGACAGGTCTGGCAACCGCCTCAATGGATTCTATCCCTATTGTTGTATTTACAGGTCAGGTCCCGACCATGCTGATAGGCAATGACGCCTTTCAGGAGGCGGACATTGTCGGCATCACAAGGCCGTGCACCAAACATAACTTTCTGGTCAAGGATGTGAAAGACCTGGCAGTGACCGTGAGAGAGGCTTTTCATATAGCCTCAACTGGCAGGCCGGGCCCAGTGCTCGTAGACCTTCCAAAGGATGTTACTGCCGGAACAGGCGAGTTCATCTGGCCTAAAGAAGTTCATATCAAGGGCTATAATCCGAAATACGAGGGCAACAAGTGGCAGATGAAGCAGGCTGCAAATGAGATAATCAAGGCCAAGAGGCCTGTGATAATGGCAGGCGGCGGCGTGATCCTGTCAGATGCTTCGAAAGAGCTTAAGGAACTGGCAGAGCTTACAAAGATACCCGTGACTATGACCCTCATGGGACTCGGCGGTTTTCCCGGTACTAACAGGCTTTCAATGGGCATGTTAGGCATGCACGGCACTTACTGTGCGAACATGGCGGTCCAGAATTCCGATCTTATAGTCGGCATAGGCGTCAGATTTGATGACCGCGTTACAGGCCGGACCAAGGATTTTGCACCGGGGGCGAAGATAGTTCAAATAGATATTGACCCGACATCCATCAAGAAGACTATCAGGGTTGACGTCCCTGTTGTCGGAGATGTAAAGCACGTGCTTAAGGGGATGATCAAGGAGTTGAAAGAGTCTAAGGAGCAGTGGTCGGCTGTCAGAAACGCATGGCTGAAGCAGGTTGACGCATGGCAGAAGGAGAGGCCCCTTGATTATGAACATGACCCAAAGGTCATAAAGCCGCAGTTTGTTGTGGAGAAGATATATGAGCTGACAAAGGGCGATGCAGTTATATGCACTGAGGTGGGCCAGAACCAGATGTGGGCCGCGCAATTCTATAAATATGACAAGCCTCGGAAATGGCTGAGTTCAGGAGGTCTGGGCACAATGGGGTACGGTTTCCCGGCTGCGATAGGCGCTCAAATGGCCATGCCTGATGCTACTGTATTCGACATAGCGGGCGACGGCAGCATACAGATGAATATCCAGGAACTTGCTACGGCGGTCATTAATAAACTACCGATTAAGGTGGCAATACTCAACAACCGTTTTCTCGGCATGGTGAGGCAGTGGCAGGAGCTGTTCTTTAAGGAAAGGTATTCACACACAGACCTTGATGTTGTGCCTGACTTTGTAAAGGTTGCGGAGGCATACGGGGCTGTCGGACTGAGGGCTGAAACAACTGCTGAGGTAGTGCCTGTTATAAAGGAGGCTTTAAAGATCAAGAACAAACCGGTATTCATGGACTTTGTCGTTGATTGGAAAGAGAAGGTATATCCGATGGTGCCGGCAGGCGCCGCGATAGATGAGATGATATTTGGCGAGAAGAAAGAGAAGAAGAAGAAATTCGACAGCAGTGAAATAAAAATAGCTTAGGATGGTCCATTTATGAAGCACACTATTTCTGTACTTGTAGAGAATAAATTCGGGGTACTCGCGAGGGTCGCGGGACTCTTCAGCGGACGCGGTTTTAATATTGAAAGCCTTTCAGTCGGTGAAACCATTGATCCCAACATCTCAAGCATGACGATAATAACAAGAGGGGATGACCTGATAATAGAGCAGATCACCAAGCAGCTGAATAAGCTCGTTGATGTTATCAAGGTCTCTGACCTGATGGAGGTTGAGCATGTTGAGAGGGAGATGGTGCTTGTTAAGGTCTCTCCGAGAAGGGAAGACAGGATAGAGGTTTTAAAGATTGCAGAGATATTCAGGGGCAGGATAATTGATTCAGGGCATTCTACATTTACAATAGAGACCACAGGAGATGAAGGTAAGATAAGTGCGTTTATTGAACTCATCAAACCATTCGGCATAAAAGAATTTGTGCGAACAGGCAAGGTGGCGATAGCGAGAGAAGGGGTAAAGAAACCGTAATTGATAATTAATAAAGGGGGATGTAGATGAATATTCATTATGATAAAGACATTAAACGCGGGCTGATAAAGGAGAAGAAGGTCTGCATTATGGGCTACGGCAGTCAGGGGCATGCCCATGCCATTAATCTTAGGGAGAGCGGCGTTGATGTTATCATCGGCGTGCGTAAGGGCACAAGCTTTGACAAGGCGAAGAATGCCGGCTTCAAAACAATGCTGCCGTCTGATGCGGCAAAGATCGCTGATGTGATAATGATACTTCTGCCTGATGAACACCAGGGAGATATATTCAGGAGTGACATAGCCCCAAACATCAGGAAAGGGGCATATCTCGGATTTGCACATGGCTTCAACATACACTTCAATCAGATAGTGCCTGCTGCGGATATAAACGTATTCATGGTCGCTCCAAAAGGCCCCGGTCATCTTGTGAGGGCTGAATACACAAAAGGCAGCGGCGTGCCCTGTCTTATAGCCGTACATCAGGACCCGTCAAAGAAGACAAAGGCGCTTGCGTTATCATACGCCTCTGCCATAGGTGGCGGAAGGGCAGGGGTCATTGAGACCACATTCAGGGAAGAGACAGAGACCGATCTCTTCGGTGAGCAGGTTGTTTTATGCGGCGGACTAACTTCTCTAATAACCGCAGGTTACGAGACTCTTGTTGAGGCAGGGTATGCCCCTGAGATGGCGTACTTTGAATGTATGCATGAGGTCAAGCTCATAGTTGACCTTCTGTACGAAGGCGGAATATCAAACATGAGATATTCCATCAGCAACACCGCCCAGTACGGCGATCTCACAAGAGGCCCGCGCGTTGTTACAGGCGAGACCAAGAAGGTTATGAAGAAGATACTTGACGAGATACAGTCAGGCGAATTTGCCAGAGACTGGATGCTTGAATGCAAGGCGAATAAACCTGTTTTTAACGCCCTTACCAGAAGGGGCGAGGAGCATTCAATAGAAAAGGTCGGCGGAAAACTCAGGGCAATGATGCCGTGGCTCAAAAAGGGCAAGCTCGTGGACAAGTCAAAGGCTTAGTATCTTGCTTCGTAATATTCGATACCGGTTACTGAGACAATGTTGAAGTATGCCAGGGAAGGCTATCCCTTTATCGGTTTTTTTACAGTTAGTACTCTGCTGACCCTGCTTTGCGGCAAGCCGTGGGTGGCTGCGTTTCCATTTCTCCTTACGCTCTTCATGCTCTATTTCTTCAGAGACCCTGAGAGGACATTTACTGCAGATAATAATAACTTGATTGCACCTGCTGACGGTTGCGTTGTGCAGATACGGGAGATCGTCGAGGACGAGATAACGAATGAGAAGATGATCGAGGTGAGCATCTTCATGAACGCCTTCAATGTACATGTTAATAGGGTCCCCTGTGACGGCACGGTTAAAGATGTTAGGCGTTATTCGGGAAGATTCATGGCAGCGTGGAGCGAGGAGGCATCAAAGGCAAATGAGCATATAACAATGCTCTTTAATACTGTGCATGGCAATATAGTTGTAAGACAGGTGGCAGGGCTTATAGCAAGACGCGCAGTGTGCAGGGTGAAGCCGGGGGATGTTCTGAAACAGGCAGAAAGGTTCGGCATAATAAAGTTCAGTTCAAGGGTTGATATTTTTTTGCCAATTAATACAAAAATTAAAGTAAAATTAAAAGATAAAGTAAAGGCAGGAGAGACGGTATTAGGAGAAATAACAAAGAATTGAGAATTAAGAAGTTAGAACTGAAGTAGTAATTCTTCGTTCCTATTTTCCGGTTCCGAGTTTTAAGTTAACATTATGAAAAAGGGAATCTATTTACTGCCGAACACATTGACGCTATGCGGGATGTTCTGCGGCTTTTATGCCATTCTTGCATCCTTTAAAGGTAATTTTATTTTTGCAGCATGGGCGATACTGATCGCAAATATCTTTGACGGGCTGGACGGCTGGGTCGCAAGATTAACTAACAGCACTACTAAATTCGGAGTAGAGCTTGACTCCCTTTCAGACCTTGTTGCATTCGGCGTTGCGCCTGCGGTTTTGATTTACAGTTGGGGAGACCTCCACGCGTTCGGCAGGGTAGGATGGGGAGCGGCGTTTATCTATGTAATATGCGGGGCCTTGAGACTGGCAAGGTACAATGTGCAGATGGGGACCGCAGAGAGCAAGGCGTTTACCGGCTTGCCGATACCGGGCGGAGGCACAGTGGTTGCGACACTCGTTCTATTTTATAGTGAAGTATATGGAACGCTTCCCGGAAAGAATTTTATAATTCTTTTTCTTCCCTTTCTTCTCGCGGGGCTTATGGTAAGCACCTTGCGGTTTCACGGGCTGAAAGAGATCAATTTTAAAGAGAGGAAACCGTTCTGGCTTCTCGTAGTTATCGTAACTGCCTTTTTGCTTATATTCATGTATCCTGAAATTGTGATGTTTGTGTTTGCCATTATTTATGTAATATGGGGCATTATTGAAGGAACATATATAATCTCTAAAAAGAGGAAGGGCAAGGGAGTTCCGCGATGAGGACTGTAAAGATTTTCGATACAACATTAAGAGACGGTGAGCAGTCTCCGGGAGCATCAATGAATGTGGATGAAAAACTCCAGGTTGCAAAACAGCTTGCGCGTCTTGGTGTGGACATTATTGAGGCCGGGTTTGCCATAGCATCTCCGGGTGACTTTGAAGCCATAAAGAGAATAAGCAATGAAGTTGAGGGGCCGGTTATATGCAGCCTTGCAAGGGCAAAAGAAGCGGACATCAAAAGCGCGTGGGAAGCTATAAAGGATGCGTCAAAGAAGAGGATACATACCTTCCATTCGACCTCGGACATTCATCTGAAGCACCAGTTCCGGATTGACCGTAATGAGGCGCTTAAGAGATCGGTGAATATGGTCAGGTACGCAAAGAGTTTTACTGATGATGTTGAATTCTCTCCTATGGATGCAACACGCACCGACGTAGGCTATCTCTGCGAAGTAGTGGAGGCGGTCATAGAGGCAGGCGCATTAACAGTGAATATTCCCGATACTGTCGGCTACAGTATTCCGGAGGAATTCGGCGCAATGATAAAAGAGATTCGTCAAAGGGTGAAGAATATCCATAAGGCTGTCATAGCTGTGCATTGCCATAACGACCTTGGCCTTGCAACTTCAAACTCACTTGCGGCAGTGCTTAACGGAGCAGGACAGATTGAGTGCACAATAAACGGCATTGGGGAGCGCGCAGGTAACTGTTCCATGGAAGAGGTTGTCATGGCGATAAAAACAAGGGGAGACCTCTTTAATGCTCGCACTAATATCAATACCGAAGAGATCATGAAGAGCAGCAGGCTTATAACGAAAATAACTGGAATGTCCGTGCAGCCTAATAAGGCGATCGTGGGCGCAAACGCATTTGCTCATGAGTCAGGCATTCATCAGGACGGGCTTCTGAAGGAGAAGACCACCTACGAGATAATCAGGCCGGAAACGATAGGCCTTCATAAGACTAAGTTTGTTTTCGGAAAGCATTCAGGCAGTAATGCTATTAGGACGAGGCTTAAGGAACTCGGCTATGTATTGCCTGACGATCAGTTTATGAGAGCAATGGTAGGGTACAAAAGAATAGCGGATCAGAAGAAGGATATGTTTGATGAGGATTTAGAGGCGCTTGTATCCGAGGCGGTGACAAAGGTGTCGGAGGTCTTCAGCCTTGTTGACATGAAGATATCGGCAGGGATGCATGAAAAACCTAAGGCTATGATCAAGCTGAAAATCAAAGGCAAAGATAAACAGAAGACAACGACAGGCGACGGCCCGGTAGATGCCGTATACAAGGCTATTGCATTTTTAACCGGCACAAAGAGCCGTCTGTTGAAATACGAAGTAAAGAGTATAACGGGCGGTACTGACGCGCTTGGAGAGGTTATGGTTGCGCTTGAGGATAACGGAAAGTCCATGAGCGGACACGGCGCTGACACTGATATTATAGTTGCTTCTGCAAAGGCTTATGTAAATGCGCTGAATAAACTCGCAGCGAGGAAGAAAAAGAACACGGCGCGTCTATGATTATTTGTAGTAGACAGCAATCGATTGCTGCAATTATTCGAACTTCACAGAAGCGCGATGCAAAATGAGGATGTCTTCCTGAACTAAATGTAATATGTAGTTTGCTCATCGTAGTAGATTTCTGCCGCAAATAAACAAAGAAAATCCTGTTTATTCTTTAAAAAGACAACGCTTTAATTTTATTGTAATATTGAGAGCTATCTGATACTGTATTAATTAGTTGCACAGGCAAGTATTAGCCTTTCAACTTAGAAACCCTTTTAAATCATTACAAACAAAGGGGGGAGCGTCATGATCCGCAAGACCGCATTTTTATCGCTTCTTTTGATATTCCTTTTTAACACAACAATCTTTTCTGGCACTGCCCTTCCCGACACCGGGCAGACGAAGTGCTATAGGGGCGTGAGTCCGTATGATGAAATACCGTGCGCAGACGCAGGGCAGGACGGGGCATATGAGTATTTTTGCGATGATGACAGCGATACATATATAGATTCATCAATTGATGGAACCTGCACAGTCAGTGGATGTGAACCGCAAGGATGCCAGACAACACCTGGAGATGACTGCAATGACAGCAACCCGTTAGAACATCCAAATCAGAATTGGTATCAAGATACGGATAATGATTTGTATTCAAGCGGGGATATTACTGTACAGTGCTCAAGACTTGCCGGTTATATAATTGCATCAGAATTAACAGCCACATCAGGCGACTGCAATGATGAAAACACAGCAGTCAACCCCGGAGCAGCGGAAACATGTGACAAAATAGATAATAACTGTGATGGGCAGATAGACGAAGGGCTAACAACAACCTACTACCGTGATGCTGACAGCGATACCTACGGAGACGCAGTGGCAACAATAAACGCATGTTCACAGCCTGCCGGATATGTAAGCAATAACGCTGATTGCAATGACAGCAACGCGGCAATTAATCCAGGGGCAACCGAGATATGCGATGGCATAGACAATGACTGTGATAGGCAGATAGATGAAGGTTTTGACGCTGATAGTGACACTATGCCTGACTGTTCTGACAACTGTTCATCTGAAGCAAATACTGATCAGAGCGATGTAGATTATGACGGTGTTGGCGATGTGTGTGACGTGTGCCCTGATGATAAGACAAATACCTGCAATACAAACAGGTCTGCAGGGCAGTCAATCGGTTCAGGAGGGGGGAGGCTATCTACTCCTGACGGCAGTATTAGTATAACTGTGCCGACTGGGGCATTAAATACAGATACATCTTTATCTATAACTGAAATAGGGACCTCCTATGAAATATCGACAAAGCTCGGTAAGGGAATAGCCCTTTTTGGGGTAAGTATTCAACGGAAAGGACTTGTCTTTAATATTCCAATAACTATAACATTTACTTGGCCTGATACTGACAATGACGGGACAATTGATGGCACAAATATCAACGAAGAAAATGTGAGAATTACAAAAGACAATTTAGTGCTTACTGATAAGTGTAAATTTGAAAGCGGATGTAACGCAACTGCAAATACCTTTACGTTTCAGATATTGAGTCTAAGTGAATTTACTCTTGCAGCATTTGGGGAACCCACACTTGCTGAACTGTCATACTTTGCAGCCTCTCTTTACAAAGGCAATGTGTTAGTTAAATGGGAAACCACAACTGAAATTGACTGCGCAGGGTTTAACGTATGGAGGAGTGAGACAGAGAACGGAGAACATACAAAACTCAACCAGAGTCTTATCCCATGCAAAGGTGATGGTTCTCAATATGAATTTATTGATAAAACCACTACGAAGGAAAATGGCTATTATTACAAACTTGAGGACATTGACCTTCACGGAACAAGCACATTCCACAACCCTGTCTCTGTAACTGGAAAATAATAGAAACAAAATGTAGCTGTATTAGGTTGTTACCCGTTTCCTTTTTAGTAGATTGCTAATTTTACATTGCAAATACTGACTATTGCAGATTATTTAACTATCTCGGTGCCTATGCCTTCTTCGGTGAATACCTCAAGCAGCAGGGCATGGGGGACGCGGCCGTCAATTATATGAGTCTTCCTGACGCCTCCCTTAAGGGCGTTCTGACATGCCTGTACCTTCGGGATCATGCCTCCGGAGATAGTCTTGTTTGAGATAAGGGATTTTATCTTCTTTCCGTCAAGCGCTGATAATAATTTATTCTTCTTGTCCTTTATCCCTTCAACATCCGTAAGGAGTATCAGTTTCTCAGCCTTCAGTTCATGTGCGATCATGCCGGCAACATAATCCGCATTTATATTCAGGGTCTCATTCCTGCGGCCCGAACTGATAGGCGCGATTACCGGGATAAATCCGTCTTTATCAATGGAGATTATAATACCCGGATTGACCTTCTCCACTTCACCTACAAGTCCGAGGTCAATTATCTCTGAGACGCCTGTTTCAGGAGATACTTTCCTTATAACCTTCTTCTTTGCCTTTATCAGGTTGCCGTCTTTTCCGCTCAGCCCTATTGCGCGTCCGCCGTGGCTGTTTATCAGGGAGACTATCTCTTTATTGATAAGCCCTCCTAACACCATCTCAACAATATCAATCGTCTCTTTGTCAGTCACCCTCTGCCCGTGAACAAAGGTTGGTTTTTTGCCCATCTGCTCCATTATCTTATTTATCTTGGGGCCGCCGCCGTGCACTATTACAGGCCTTATTCCGATAAAGCTGAGAAGAACTATATCCTGCGCAAAGGCATCCTTGAGGCTCTCCTCGACCATGGCTGCCCCGCCGTACTTGATAACAAAGGTCTTGCCGTAGAACTTCCTGATATAGGGCAGGGCCTCGATAAGGACATTTGCTTTTTCGATAATTGTTTTCATTTACTGTACATTATACCTCAATAGCTTTATATATTTGTTGTCATCTGCGTTCTTTATTGTTATGCCCCGTTAATTCGTCTATCTTGGCTCCGATGTCGTCCGCCTTCATTATAGCCGTGCCCACGAGTATAGCGTCTGCTCCCACTGATTCCGCTGCTTCAACATCTGCTCTTGTATTGATGCCGCTTTCACTTACCACTATTTTATCATCGGGAATACCCTTTATGAGATCAAAGGTTGTCTTGAGATTTATCTCCAATGTCTTTAAGTTCCTGTTATTTATCCCGATGATCTCTGCGCTGCAAAAGAGAGCTGTATCAAGCTCTTTATGGTCATGAACTTCAACAAGGCTGTCAAGAGATAGCTCTTTTGCCAGTGACATCAGATCGATCAATTGTTGCTTCTCAAGGGCTGCAGCAATAAGAAGTATCGCATCGGCCCCGTTAACACGCGCCTCATAAACCTGATAATCATCAATAATAAAATCTTTTCTTAACAGGGGTTTTGAAGTTCTCTTTCGAGCTTCCTTAAGATAATCAAGCTTGCCTTGAAAAAAGCGTTCCTCAGTAAGAACAGATATGGCGGCAACATCTTTTTTATCGTAAACAGAAATGATCTTAGGCAGATTAAAGTCCTCCCTGATCATGCCCTTTGAAGGAGACGCTTTCTTAACTTCAGCGATCAATTTTATAGCGCTATTTCCTTCACGCCTGATGGCGTTCTGAAAAGAACGCACAACTCCGGCATCGCTCGCCTGTGCCTTTAGTTCAGACAAAGGCACGCGGGTCTTTGTGGTCTTTAATTCTTCTTTCTTGTATTTAAGGATTTCCTGAAGTATACTCATCTGACAAATTTTATAGATAAGAGAAGGCTTTTTCAAGTAAAATTAAAAATACCCCTTACCTGGGCAATTTTATATTACAAAGAAAGCGACTATGATTATAGAATGTATTAAAGAAGGATTCAATATCACCAACAGGAACTGGCAGTTGATATTTGTCCGCATCATTACAGTGTTTATTAATATTATTGCGCTCCTGATATTTTTCGGTGTTCCGCTATTGGTGGCTCTGCTGTATCTGGGGATTGACATAGCTTCTGCAAAAGATATCTTCCCGTCTATGATTGATGACCCTTCTCAATTTTTTGCAAAATATCTCGGCCTTCTCTTCGTCTTTATTGCAGCCGTTCTCTTTTTTTTTACATTTGCCTCTCTGCTCTCACTTTATACATTAAGCGGCACCATCGGGGTGCTCAAAACCGCCTCTCTTAATGCAAGTTACAGATTCAGTATGTCTTCTTTCTTCAATGAGGCTAATAAGCACTTCTCACGCCTCTTCTGGCTGCTTTCATTATTATTGTTAGGCATCACTCTATTGCTTGCTGCTTTTCTTCTGTTTGGCGTGATCGGGGCTGCTGTTGTACACTCTCTGGCTCTTTCACAGAGCACTCTGCTCGTCTTTCTCAGCACATTTATTATCCTTTCGGGCATAACCTTCGGTTCCATTTTTCTCTTTGCAGCGATTGTCTTCATGTTTTATTGCACCCTAATCTCTGTAGTGGAAGAAGAGGGCTCTTCAGACTCCATTAAAAGGACATTTTATTTTTTAAAGAAGATGCCCGGGGCTTTTATGCTCTATTTTATTCTGTTTGTTGGTCTTGTTGCCGCTAATGCTGTATTGATGCCTCTCAGCTGGATGACAGTGGTTTTTTCATTAATAGGCGCGTTTCTTCAGAGCTATCTTATGATCGTTTTCTGGAGCGCGCTGATTGTTTCGTATGTAAAGTGGAGGGATAACCCTGTACCGAAAAACAATAATATTATCTGAGGCTGTTCCATTCATTAGAGGAGTATTTCTTTATATTAAGTTCTTTTGCGCATTTCATCTCATGCTTTGACGGCTTGTCGGCTATCAGTTTTATACCGAGCTCGGTCTCAAAGGCTTCTTTAAGCGAACTCTTTAACTTGTCAAAAGTTATTTCAGGGGCATATTCCCTTATTGAGCCGATATCGCTGAAATCTTCCTCGTCTCCGCATCTCAATACCTTATGCAGCTCTTCAGCATTGAAATTCAAGAGTATTGAGCCCTGCTGAAGGAGTCCGTTGCTGTACCGCTTCTGTGCGCTTCCGATAACTTTCTTGCCCTCAACAGTGACCTCGCCATATGAGACGGCCTTGAAACATGCCGGATTTTTATGACCATTGCCCCGTTCCCTTGAAAGGCTGTTCATTGCGTCAACACCGATGAGTTTTAGACCGGATAAAAGAGCTTTGCTGATGATCGAGTAGTCCTCAAGCAGTCTGCCTTTGAATGATAGAGAATCATACCTTGATGAGAAACTATATGTAAGTTCTGATTCATGCAGGATAGCCCTGCCGCCGGTAGGCCTTCTTACAAGCGGATAATCTCTTTCAGCGCAGTGATCAAGGTTGATATCTCCTATCTTCTGAAAATACCCGATGCTTACCGAGGGCTTATCCCATTTGTATATACGCAGGGTAGGGGGAGAGAGTTTCTCTATTACGGCCTCTGATATAGCTTCATCCAGCGCCATATTGAAGAAGGCGCTGTTATGCTCCTGAACTATTATTCGCGCAAATTCCATTTAGAGTATAGATCAGCAGGCTCAGGCTATGATTTTTTCAGAATGATCCTGTGTTTGATGAGGGATATCTCCTTGATCGAGCCTTCAAAGAACTTCTGCTCGCCAAAGAGGTTCTTCATGTAGATCTTCCCGTCTTCCGGTTTGAGGATGTCTACATTCTCCAGATAGAGTTCTTCTTTGCCTTCTGTTTCAATATATGCATTGGCTTCACACATCTTAGTTGTCTCCTTGTTCTAAATTATTTCCGCTATCTTCTTAACGAGAGCCTCTACAAGATGCGGCAGGGGCTCTTTTGTTATACCTATAATATCGACCTGCTCCTGATTGAGTGGAAGCAGCATTTTTTTTGCAGGGCTTGATGAGACTGCTTCAGCCATCTTTACGGTCAACTCGCCTAACATTGCATTTGGAAGAGCAATGCTTATAGAGCCGGTGATAATATCCGCTTTACCGGTGTTCCATATGATAGCGTTCTCTCCGCTTGCGCCTTTATCCGCGCCGGCCTTCATCATGGCGGTTGTTGCAACTGCATTGGTTCCAAGTGCAATAATCTCAACAGAATCGCTTAATGCCTTCCTCAAGCTTTTCACAATGAGGCTCCCGATCCCGCCGCCCTGACCGTCAATGACCGCTACTTTTAACATATGAGGAAGTATAAAGAAAATAGATTGCAACAGTCAAACTTCAGATCTATACGACGGTGTTGCCTGACTTTCTTTTCTTCTGCTACTATAATTGACGTAATTTATTGCTTTCAATTAAAGGAGAAATATTGAATATGAAACAAAGATTCTGTTTATCTGTAATTCTTATAACGCTTGCGGCGTTCACATTATCATGCACTGAAAAAGCCTCTGCTCCCATAAAGCTCGGAGTGGCTGGGGCGCACAGCGGCGATCTTGCTTCATACGGTCTGCCTACTGTAAAGGCAGCTGAACTGGTAGTTAGTGAGATAAATGCAAAGGGCGGTATACTCGGTAGAAAGGTCGAGATGCTTGTTGAAGATGATGTCTGCAAACCTGAGATGGCAACTAACACTGCCACTAAGCTCATATCTCAGAATGTTGATCTTGTTTTAGGACATATATGCAGCGGAGCTACAAAGGCTGCCTTGGGAATTTATAAGGACTCAAAGATCATTGTCATGTCGCCTTCTGCCACAAATCCGCCGCTGACGCAGAGCGGAGATTATCCGAACTTCTTCAGGACCATTGCTTCTGATGACGCGCAGGCAAGGCTTGAAGTAGATTTTGTGCTGGATGTCCTGAAGCTGAAGAAAATAGCCGTCCTGCATGACAAGGGAGACTACGGCAAAGGGCTGGCTGAATTTGCAAAAGATTTTCTTGAGAGATCCGGCAGGGCAGAGGTTGTCCTGTATGAGGGGATCACGCCGGGTGCGGTTGATTACTCCTCTGTAGTTCAGAAGATAAAACACTCAAATGCAGAGGCTGTAATATTTGGCGGATACCATCCTGAGGCATCCAAGATAGTCACGCTGATGAGGAAGAAGCAGATGACAACCTATTTCATCTCGGATGACGGCGTAAAGGACGACACATTTATAAAAGTTGCTGGCGAATACGCGGAGGGAGTATATGCCACCGGACCTAAAGATGTCTCAAAAAATCCGCTTGCCATAGCTGCCAACGAGGCTCATAAAAAGAAGTATGGAAGTGAGCCAGGAGCTTTCTTCCTTAACGCATATGCCGCAGCGCAGGCGCTTTTAAATGCTGTCGAGAAGGCAGGCTCAACGGATTATAATGCGGTCGTGACCTCATTAAGGACAAATGCTGTGGATACCCCTCTCGGCAATATACGCTTTGACGAGCGCGGAGACGCCATAGGTGTAGGTTTCTCAATGTACCAGATTAAGAACGGCGTATATGATGAAGTGAAGTAAGCTGGCTATCTCATAAGCCGTTATTTCATTGTAATTATTTATAGTTACTATTGCAATGCTCATGTTTTGATTTATGAGTTACATGTTTCAATAAAGTGCGGAGGAATTTATGAAAAAGGATCTCTTAGATGTAATTTACACCCGCAGGAGCGTTCGGAAATTCACAGGGGAGAAAGTAAAAAAGGATGATCTTGAGGCCATGCTCAGGGCTGGAATGTCCGCGCCTTCAGCTGTGAATGTTCAGCCGTGGGCGTTTGTCGCTGTAACGGACAGGGTTATTCTTGATCAGCTCTGCGAGGCGCTGCCATACGCGAAGATGCTCGATAAGGCAGGCGCCGCGATCATAGTATGCGGCATCCCTGATAAGGACGATACATACGCGAAGAAATACTGGGTCATGGATTGTTCGCTGGCATCAGAAAATATCCTTCTCGCGGCTCATGCTCTAGGCTATGGTGCAATATGGACGGCATCGTATCCGGACAGCGAAAAGGTAAAATCCGTAAGAAGTATATTGTCCATTCCGTATAACATCATTCCGTTGAATGTTATACCGATTGGAGTGCCTGCGGACAAAGATGCAAAACCAGTGGAGAAATTCAAAGAGGAGAACATCCACTGGGAGAAGTGGTGATATTAGGATGGAGTTGTCAATATATTTATTTCACATCCTCAAGCTCTCCATTTTTAATATGGTACTCTGATTGTTCTATAATAAATCATGAACCCCCATCCTGCGGAAAAGACTCCTTTCCGCGGTAAAACCTATTCTCTCTGTCTGGATGAACAGAATTCAGCCCGCTATTACGAGCTTATCAGGGAACTCACTGACAAATTCCTCACGCGATGTCCTGATGAAAAGAAGCTACTTGCTCATGTTCGTAATGCTTCCGCTCAAAAGTCATTTATAAGAAAACTCTCAGGCAGAGTTGCTGATAAGGAGCTTGTTTCATTTATCCGGCAGTCACTGCGGGAGTCACTTTCCGAGTACACAAGCGGGGTAGGGCAGCATTTAAAGAGCCTTCCGCTTTCCCAACGCTTTGACCCTGTACTGAAGACAAAAGAAGAACAGTACCACCTCTACATGATAGAGATAGAACTGGTCAACAGGATATACAAGGAGGCCTTCAGGAAAAGCAGTTACAAATTTGCCCTGATCGCCCATTGTCTCCGCGACTTCAGGCCTGAATGCAAGGCATATTCAGGAGATTACGAGACCGTATGCAGGGGATGCACAAAGGATTGCCTTGTCCATCTCGGAGGCACCCTGCTTAAGAAATACGATATCCATCCCTACATTTCAATTACCATGGACTTTGAGAAGCTCTTCAAAAAGATAAAAGCGGATCACAAGTCAGTCGGAGCACTCGGGATCGGCTGTGTGCCGGAACTTGTCATGGGAATGAGGCTCTGCATTGAAATGGATATTCCGCCTGTGGGGATACCGCTCGATGCGAACCGATGCGCAAGATGGATGAAAGAGGCGCATGAGACTTCATTTAATATGGAGGAACTGGAAAAGCTGATGTGAACTCATTTTGAAAAATCAGATTTATTCAGTCCGGACTGACGCAGTATAGAGGCAAATGTTCCATGAGGCATCTCTTTTCTGGGCGACGGCACGATTACCGTTCTGTCATCTTTACGAAATTTCTTATGGCTACCGGTCTGGTCTATCTCAATAAATCCTTTCTTTAAAAGAACCGCGATAATATGCCGTGATGAATACAGCTTAGGCATAGATCTTTGCTTCTCCGATTAAAGCTTCGTCTATATCATGAAATGCGGATTGTCTCTTTTTAGGTTCATTGCGAAAATACAGCTCTACAGCGTCTTTAAGATTATTTATGGCTTCTTCTATAGAGTCTCCGCAACTGGCGATGTCTATATTCAAGCACTGAGATACATAATACTTTCCTTCCTTATATATGACATACTTAAACGATTTCATATCTAAAACCTCCTTCTATGTTTCTATTGTCAGTTTATCCTTTTCTTGCTGCCTTTTGCTACCCCACGTCCCCTTCACCATGGCGGTCTCCTCGGGCGTGAGGTTATATATATTTTTTTTAAAATTATAACATGGCAGAGATTTTCTTGTGTTATGCAGGTGGATGAAAGGATAGGGGGGAAACTTTGCGTAAAAAGCGGAATCTTTCGCAATATAATCAGCAATCGCTGCGAGGTCAGAAGGCGCTTTAAATGACCAAACTATTTATCGAGCCATTTTGACATCATCTTCTTAACATCTTCCTGTGAATAAACACGTCCTTCTTCTGCATCTTTCAGACCATGCTCAATTTTTTGCAGGACATAAAGGTGATATTGAACATCTTCCTTTTTTTCGCATTGAGGACAAATGCCGTGTGAGAATTATGCATACCTACAATAAAATAGCAAGATTAAAGACCTGACCCTGTTGCTCTCCGTGCTTGTTTAATAGGTCTTGATATATTCCCTATGCAGGGAGGCTGAGAGGAACAGTGGTATCATCACTGCCATCATCACAATGTTGAGCATGAAGTATTATATCGTGGCAGTCCGCAGTTCGGCAAAGAAAGCGCATTGCGTGAAAAAATAGGGGCTTTCTGTCTAAACTGCTGCGTGAGAGCAGCATAAATTTGAACGTGTGGTCAATAAAAGAATGGTTATTTAGTACACCTACTCTTCAGTTTTGGTGCTTGGAAAAGTTTATGATTACTGGTTGAAAGTGAGTTTTGGTTTAATCAATTAACGTAGCGTTTAATTTATCATGCCGTTGTTTTATTAATTCTACGTTCTTTTCAGCGCACAATATTTGAACAGGTTATCACATTGAGGAAATAGTTTTTATGCTCAGGTAATATTATTAAACATGATTCTTAATATAAAATGTTTTGAAAATCACTATATCTATATTATTAATTGAGTGTATATCTTTTATGGTACAAGACAAAAACGTCTAAAATTCATACGATGAGCAAAGAAATTAATCCCAAGCAAAAATTAATTTTTATTAATATAGTGTTGATTATTATTGCACTCATAATACTAATCACATGGGCTTCTAAGAAAGAAATTGATGAAGCTGGGCCATCCTTAATAAATCAGGATGCACATGGCCGTATATGGCTTGAATTTAATTCAGATATATATATTCTTACCAACGAAGGTGATATAATCACTGAACTTGATATAAAGCAACTTGGTATAGCCCCCCCTTTTGCCAGTTTCACTCCTTTACCTGACGGCGGAATGCTTGTCGGCAGCCGTGAAACAAGAAAGATCCATGTTATTGGATCTGACGGTTCTTCCGTGAAAGTTATTGATCTTGCCGAAAATAAGATTGGTCCTCTATTTGGAGTTTTTCACCTTTTTTACAACGCTATGACAAGCGAAATTCTGATTGCTGATACAAGCAATCACCGAATTGTTGTTATTGATATAAATGGAAAGGTCGTAAAGTGGGCAGGAGAGGTAGATAATACTCCGGGACAATTCGATTTTCCCAATAACATACTTGTCGATAATCAAAGGAGAATTATACTTGTTAACACAAATAAACACAGACTTAGTATTTTGTCTGACTCGCTTGAAACGCTCAATGAGTATAATCCTTTGTCCCGAAATTCAAGTCAATTTACATGGCCTGTTTTCCTTGGGGCAGATAAAAAAGGACGTTTTTACGTTACGAATCATGATAATAATCTTAAAGGTGGTGAACTCGTCAGGCTTGATGTAGATGGTTCCCGTGAGATGGTATATACACTACCAGAAGGGGTTGAACCTATGTCCATTCTTGTCAGGGAGAAAGATATTCTACTGTCAGATCATCATACTTTTAGAATTTACAGTATAAGACATGACGACAGGGAACTTTCTATTTACGGAAGTAAAGGGCTGAATGATATGATGGAGAAGTCAAGAAAAAATGAAGTATTTTATACGCTAACCGTAAAAATCTGCCAAGCCCTGTTGGTACTGATTCTTTTTTGCCTTTTAGCAATTTTACTTGTTTCAAAGTTGCGAAGAAAGGGCTTACCCGATGAAAAAATAAAGGCTTTAAAAATAGAAAAGCCTACATTATCTCAGCATCTTGAATATCTTTTTATTCTTAAAATTAACACACTGTTCTCTTCTGTTGTAAATTGAGACTGCTGAAAAAGACTGGCATTAAGTTTGCATAAATAAAGCAAACATAAAGTCAGGAGGGACGATGATAAAGAAGGATTACGGGCAGGTCAGTTTCTACAGCTATATATACGACGCGGTAATACCGAAAG
>JACRPZ010000064.1:0-32500 GCA_016222905.1 Nitrospirota bacterium | reverse complement strand
TCGCGTTTTGAATCTATTGCTATTGTAACAAAATTTGTGAAAATAATAAAGGCTGGTTAAATGCCGGTGTTTATCTTCAGCAAAACATTATAGTTAGCAATCTCTATCCAAACAAAACATAAAAGTATAGCATATTGGATATTTATAGCAACACCGTAGAATAGGCATAAATCATATAATATTAGCAATTATTACCATTTAACTATATATTTCTCGTTATTTCTGTTAATTTTATTCTGTATTATTAAGACTCAGCATTCTTGACACAATTTTAGCTTTGTTGCTATCATAGCACTCTACTGTGAAGAGTGCCAATAAGATGAGCGAACTTAACGAAAGAACCGAAAAAATACTCCGGGCAATAATACAGAGCTATATAGATCTTAATGTTCCTATAGGCTCATACATGGTTACAAGGCGTTTTTCTTTCGGCTTGTCACCCGCCACTATCAGAAATATAATGGCGGCACTGGAGGAATTAGGTTATATAACTCAACCGTATACTTCGGCGGGCAGGGTGCCTACAGAAAGAGGATATAAACATTATGTTGACACACTTCTCAAAGAGTACTCTCTATCAATGAACAAAGCGATAATACACGAACTCTTCAACAGGCTGCACGGTATAGAAATAGACCTGCAAAGGCTTATTAATGAAACATCAAAAACGCTCTCATTCTTTTCAAGTTATCTCGGCATAGTAACGCCTCCCAGAGCAGAAGACAGGACGCTGAAACATATCAGGGTTATTAAATATACAAGTAATAAGGCTCTAAGCATTTTGATATTTGGAGATGATACCGTTAAAAACAGACTAATAGATCTTGAAAGAGTTTATACGCAAAGAGAGCTTGATAAGATAACTAATTACTTGAACATAAGCTTTGGAGGCGTATCATTAAGTGAAGTTAAGGATAGAGTTGCATACCAACTGTCCAGAGAAAGCATAATCTGCGACAGACTGATAGCCAAATCCTTAATGGTATGTAAAGAATTAATCAGCATGGAAAATGAAGACATTCTAATGGAAGGGCTCACTGGCGCAAGCAACCTGCCCGACTTTGCAGATATAAATGAAATAAAGGATATCCTGAAAGCTATCGAAGACAAACACCTGATGCTAAAGCTGCTCGCTCAGGTAGACAGCTCTGAAGGAGTTCAGGTTTTTGTAGGGTTAGAAAACATAATCCCTTCAATGAAAAAATTGAGCATGGTTGTCTCAACATATACCGACGGCATGGATGCCCATGGAACAATAGGGATAATCGGACCTACAAGAATGAATTACAAAGAATTAATACCTATTGTTGACCGAACAGCGAAAACTCTGACAAAGGTTTTATCAGAATCACAATAAGGAGAACTTTTTTATGACGGAAGAGGAAAATGACGACATTATCTATGATATTGGGAAGGAAGAACCCTATAGTGAAGAGCCCATTGAGGAAACAGCGGAGGAATCAGCTAATATTGAGGCATTAAAAGAATCTCTTTTGGAAATGAATGATAAATATCTCAGGCTTTACGCTGAATTTGAAAATTATAAAAGATTTGCCGCAAGACAAAAAGAAGATCAACTTAAATATGCAAATGAAAGTCTTCTGAAAGATCTTCTTACTGTCATTGACCATCTCGAACTGGCGCTTCAACACTCTTCGGATGATAAAGCATCAGACCCGCTGGCTAAAGGGGTTGAGATGACTTTAAAAGAGTTAAAAACTCTAATGGAAAGGCACGGTTTAGTTAGTATTGATGCCATTGGAAAACCCTTTGATCCAAATATTCACCATGCAATGTCTCAGATAGAAGATGATGGAGTTGACGAGAATACCGTTATTGAAGAGTTTAGAAAAGGGTATATGTTGAAAGAGAGGTTATTAAGGGCGACCCTTGTAGGCGTATCCAAAAAAATACCGAAAGAACCAAATAAATCAAAAATAGAAGAGGAGGAATAAATAATTATGGGAAGAGTAATTGGAATAGATCTTGGTACAACCAATTCAGTGGTAGCCGTAATGCAGGGTGGTGAACCGTTCATAATAGCTAATCAGGAGGGAACAAGAACGACCCCCTCTGTAGTTGCCTTTACTGAAAAAGGTGAGCGTTTAATCGGGCAGGTTGCCAAGAGACAGGCTATCACAAACCCTGAAAACACCGTATTTTCAATCAAAAGGCTTATGGGTAGAAAATTTAATTCCCCTGAAGCAAAAACAGCAGAAAAGAAACTCCCATACAAGATAGTCAGCGCTTCAAATGGCGACGCGCACGTTGAGTCACGCGGCAAGACATACTCACCGCCTGAAATATCAGCCATGATCCTCCAGAAGCTCAAGCAGGCGGCTGAAGATTATCTTGGCGAGCCGGTAACCGATGCCGTAATCACTGTTCCGGCATATTTTGATGACAGTCAGCGCCAAGCAACCAAGGATGCCGGGAAAATAGCCGGGCTGAATGTTCTAAGGATAATAAATGAACCGACTGCCGCTTCCCTTGCCTATGGCATGGATAAGAAGAAAGAAGAGAAAATAGCGGTTTTTGACCTTGGCGGAGGAACATTTGACATCTCTATACTTGAAATAGGTGAAGGTGTTGTGGAAGTCAAGTCCACTAACGGAGATACATTTCTCGGAGGCGATGACTTTGATATATCTATAATGGAATGGCTTGTTTCAGAATTTAAGAAAGAGTCCGGCATTGACCTAAGCCACGATAAGATGGCCTTACAGAGACTTAAGGAGAACGCTGAAAAGGCAAAGATTGAGCTTTCCTCGGCGATGGATACAGAGATCAATCTTCCTTTTATTACGGCGGATGCAAGCGGTCCAAAACATCTGCTGATGAAACTCTCCCGCGCCAAATTTGAGCAGCTTGTTGGAGAGCTTATTCAAAAAACCATTGAGCCTTGCAGAAAGGCTCTTGCCGATGCAGAATTAAACCCGAAGGATATTGATGAGGTAATCCTGGTCGGAGGGCAGACAAGAACGCCGAAAGTTCAGGAAGTGGTTAAAGAATTCTTTAAGAAAGATCCTTCAAAAGCTGTCAATCCGGATGAGGTTGTAGCCGCAGGCGCGGCGATACAGGCCGGCGTGCTGAAAGGAGACGTGAAGGATGTTCTTCTGCTTGATGTCACCCCCCTCTCCCTCGGCATTGAAACCCTCGGCGGCATATTTACAAAGCTTATCGAACGGAACACGACCATACCTGTAAAGAAAAGCCAGACCTTCTCAACAGCAGCAGATAACCAGCCCGCAGTTACGATTAAAATATGCCAGGGCGAACGGGAGATGGCCTCGGACAATAAAATGCTTGGCAACTTTGAACTTATCGGGATACCTCCGGCGCCAAGAGGCCTTCCTCAAATAGAAGTGACTTTCGACATAGATGCCAATGGAATACTCCATGTTTCAGCAAAAGATAAGGGCACAGGGAAAGAGCAATCAATCAGGATCACCGCCTCAAGCGGACTCTCTGAAGAAGAGATAAAGAGCATGACCAGTAATGCCGAGTCCCATGCAGAAGAGGATAAAAAGAAACGCCGTCTTGCAGAAACGGTTAATGAAGCAGACACGCTTATCTATACAGTTGAAAAGTCATTAAGTGAACATGGAGACAAGATCGCAGAGGATGAAAAGCAGAAGGTCAGGAACGCTCTTGAGAATTGCAAAAGACTGAAAGACTCAGCCCGTGATGCAGATGAACTCAAAAAAGCGATCACAGAATTGACCGCTGCCTCTCACAAGATAGCGGAAGAGATGTATAAAACTCAAGCCTCCGGCGCTCATCCGACTGGAGCCGACACTGGTGGCACATCAACCGGCACACAGAAGGAAAAAGAAGACGTAGTTGAAGCTGAGTTTGAAGATGTGGATAAGAAAGAGAACTGAGAACTTGGAGCTGAGGAAGAAAAAATTTTAACTTTTTAGTTCTCATTTTTTACTTCCCATTTTAGGATTATAATGAAAGATTATTATCAAACCCTCGAATCAGAACGAAATGCGTCTGAAGCCGATTTAAAGAAAGCTTACAGGAGACTTGCCCTAAAATATCATCCTGACAGAAATCCTGGAGATAAAAGCAGTGAAGAAAAGTTCAAGGAGATAAATGAAGCATATGCCTGCTTGAGCGACCCTCAGAAAAGAGCCAATTACGATAATTTTGGCACTGCTGAGGGCATGGGAGCAGGCTTTGGTAATTTCTCCTCCAACTTCGAGGATATCTTCGATATTTTTGGCGATTTTTTTGGCAGTGCTGCAGGGGGAAGCAGAAGAAGACGCCCTGCAAAGGGGCAAGACCTCCGTTATGACCTTGAACTGAATCTTAAAGAAGCTGTTTTTGGCGTTGAAAAAGAGATTGTTATCCCAAGATGGGTGAACTGCGCTGCCTGTAATGGAACCGGTTCAAAACCCGGTAAAGGTCCTGATACATGCACTACCTGTAAAGGTTCCGGGCAGACAAAACTTCAGCAAGGTTTCTTCTCAATATCAAGAACATGCGGCAGATGCGGAGGCACAGGCAGTATAATCACAGACCCATGTTCTGATTGCAAAGGACAGGGCAAGATCAGAGAAAAACGCACTGTCTCTCTCAAAGTTCCTCCCGGCGTGGATACAGGCATAAGGCTCAAGGTTTCCGGTGAAGGCGAAGCCGGAAGTTTAGGCGGACCAAACGGCGACCTCTATGTTGTGATAGATGTCCTGCCTCATCCGTTCTTTAAAAGAAAAGGTAATGACCTTCATTGTGAAGTGCCCGTTTCTTTTGTACAGGCAGCTCTAGGAGCTGAAATTGAAGTGCCCACTATTGACGAAAATACGTTTATAAAAATCCCGGCCGGAACCCCTTCAGGGAGGGTTTTTCATTTGAGAGGCAAAGGGGCTAATAAACTTGGCGGTTATGGTAAGGGCGACCAATATGTTACCGTCTTTGTGGATGTGCCAAAGAAACTGACCGCAAGACAGAAAGAACTCCTGAAAGAATTTGCCGAGATAAGCGGAGACAACACTTCAGAAACACTGATGGACAAGATAAAACATATGTTTCATAATGACCATCAGGAAAAAGCAAAATAAGGATACTCCCGCCTATGTCTAAAGAGCAAAAAAAAATAACTTGCTATTCATTATTGATAGTGGTCATTAACATCAATGATTTCAACAAGATCTTTCTCTGGAAAGATAAATAATGCCCTGTATTTCTTGTCAATCCTGAAACTCCAGATTTTCATTCTTCTTGGCTCAAGCAATTCCGTTCTTAGACTTGGATGAAACAGATTGTTCTGAAAGAGATTCAGTTGTTTATCAAACTTCTTTTTAAGTTGTCTTGCTTTAAGATATGCCTTTAACTCAGGATGAAGAGGAAGTATCTTCATTTAAAATATGAGGAACGCTTTAACCCTTTTTCAAGACTGACGAGGAACTCTTGATTGTAAAGACCTGTTTTCTGAAAGGCATCAATGATCTTCTTGGTCTCTTTTGTCGGAGGTGGAGAAAAAATATCTTCTTCAATTATCTGATGCAGATATTCGTATCGAAGCTTTTTCTCAATAAGTTCTTCATACTCTTTTTTGGAAATAGTGACTGTTTGCATAATGCTAATTTACCATAACAATAAAACCGAGTCAAACACAAAACGACACAAAACGACATTCGAGGCATTCGCGAAATACCAATTTATTGAACTACCCCCTGACCCCTTCGGTATACTCAGGACAGAAACATAGGACACAGGGAAAGCCTGAAGATCCTCATGAAAAATCGCAAGGGGAATAAACCGTGGTCTATTCCCCTGTAGGATGTTGGTCTTCTTAGCTCTACTGTTCTGCTGCACTGTTGTGCTATGGCTCTGTAGTTCTGATGCGCCTCAGGGTGCGCACCCCGCTTCAATGACCTGCTGTACCCTTGCCTGAAACTCAACTGAATCTACATAAAGCTGCAGCATCTCCGCTCTTGTATATGTGCCCCCGTCAAGCTCTCCAAGCCAGTACAGATACCCCGCAAGATCCGCGCCCCTTCTAAGTATGCCGTTATAGTAGTCCTCTATGCACTCGCTGTTGCTTGTATTCCTGTCAGCATACTCCTGACTGTTAAGGAATAATAACGCCAACTGCGATGTAAGGTCTCTTATCGCCTGTGGGTCTCCATTGCACTGGGCTGTCTGCATCTGTGCAAGCCAGTAGTTAAATCCTGCGTCATCAGGCAGCCTGCTCAGAAATCCCCTGTAGAGGTCATTGACAAGGTTATATTCAGGCCTTACCGATGTATCCCCAAATAGTCCGTCCATGTATTGTTTGAACTCCGCGCTGAATATGAAGTAGTTCATTAGAATGTTTCTTGTTAATCCCCCTGAAAGCTCTCCTGCCCAGTAGTCAGCCTCTGACTGTGACGGCGTCCTGCCAAGGAAGGTCTCATACAGGTCTACGACATATTGGTTGTTTGTTCTGCCCATGTTCAGATATTCAGTGGAATTCAGAAATAGCTTGCCGAGCGCTATGAATCCCTCTTTTATGTCTATGCCGTCTGAGTCAATTCGTTGTATCTCGCTTGTCCAGCCCTCTGCGCCTCCCGGTTCAGGCGCTCTGTACAGGATGCTGTTGTAGTACCAAGTCACTAATTCGCATGTCGGGTTAGAGGCTGCGCCTGCCGGACATTTATCGGTTCCATTAGGTATACCATCCCCATCTTTATCAGGATCGCATGAATCTCCTATTCCGTCGCCGTCCATGTCAGCCTGGTCCGGGTTGTATTCAATCGGGCAGTTGTCCAGTTCATCAACAAATCCATCTCCATCTGTATCAGGCCTCAAGTCTTGCCATATCTGACTGCTTGTCTTAACAGTCTCCGTGTTTCCAACGTTGTCTGCCGAGTAGTATCTCACGTACTGGCGGCATTCAGAGCCTGCCGGACAAGTAACATCCACCGATGCCCCGGTTATATTTGGGGAGCATGTTCCGGTTATGTCAACACAGTATTTCGTTTCTGCCACGCCTGAGCCTGCGTTATCTGCCGGAGTCAATGTTACGCTGACAGGGCTTATGGTTGTCTTTAGCGGAGACGCATTGTCAGCCGTTATCGGCGCCGATGTGTCTACTGTCCTCGTTATTGCTGCTGCTGTTCCTGTGCCTCCGGAGCTCGTTGCCCTAATGTTAAGGGTCAATACCTGATTGTCTGTCCCGGTTATGTCTGTCTTGGTGCAGGTAAAGTTCGGTCTTGTACCGCTCACTGCAGCAGCCGTCCATGTTGTGCCGTCTGTTGTATATTCGCATGAGGTCACGTCATTGTAGTTGTCTGTGAAGGTGGTCGTAAGATCAAACGGGCTGTCTACAAAGGCGTTGTATTGTGTATTAGAGGGCATTACAGCGCCCGCTGCCGGTTTAAAATTTATGACAATAACAGTTTGTCCAAATCCGCCGCCTATGAGATCATTAACTCCATAAGACAGGCTCGAACGCTGTTCGCCTCCCTCATTAAAATGCCCTTTTCTCACAGAATAATTTTCACTGATGCCATAATGGTAAATACTTAAAGGATCGGGATCGTTGGAGTCAACAAGTCCGTCATCGTCCGTATCCGGATCAAGCGGATCAGTTTGATGTACAAAGATTTCCGCATAGTCATTCCATCCGTCGTTATCTGAATCAGGATCATTAATATCTGTGCCATGCTGATATTCTCCAAGATTAGTAAGGCCATCGCCGTCAAAATCAGCATAAGCATCTGAGGCATCGAGAGGATTCATGCCATGATCAATCTCCCATGTATCTGGGATACCGTCATTGTCATCATCCGTGTCATCTTTATCAGGTATTCCGTCGTCATCTGTATCAACAAATGTTTTTCTGCTGATACCGTCACCTATGCGATCCTGAACTGAATATGAAGCCCCCGAACGGCTATCTCCTCCTTCATTAAAGACAGCCTTAATCCTATAGTTTTCACTGAAACCGTCATGATACGGATTTGTCGGATAAGGGTCTGAAGGATCATTCAATCCGTCATCATCGGTATCGGCATCCGTGGGATCGGTTCCATGATCAAATATTTCTTCATAATCATTCCACCCGTCATCGTCTGTATCACCGTCAACCGGATCAGTGCCGTGCTGATATTCGAGCAGGTTTGTAAGGCCGTCACTATCAATGTCGCCTCCCGCATCGGATGGATTAAGCGGGTTCAATCCATACTGGTTTTCCCATACATCAGGCATGCCGTCGCCGTCATCATCATTGTCGTATTTATCAGGCACTCCGTCACTGTCGGTATCAATTAGATAATCAATATTGTCAGCCCATACCTTTGATTCGCCTGCGCCATTTCGGAGTTTCAAGTAGACTGTTCTCAGCCCATATCCGGGAGCAAGGATAAAAGCAGGCGCAGAGGAGTAAGGCTGCCATGATGCGCCGCTAAAGGTTGCATTTTCACTTGCGATATATTCTGTCGGAGTGCCCATTGAGCCATTATTCAGCGTCACCTGTCCGGTTGTCGTATATTCATTCCCATTATCCAAAGCAAAAGAAGCAAGCGCCAGATAAGGCACAACCATTCCCGTAACTGCATGAGGCCCTGCGTTCAATCCGTATGTGTAGTTCGTTGTCAGACTGTCTTTCATCATTGAGGTTATATTCCCAATGGGATTGTATTGATATTGCGAGCTGTAGCCGCTGTCTCCTGCCTGCGTAAGCCTGTCGAGGTCATCGTAAGAGAATGTTTCGGTTTTGCCTTCAACATCATCCTGAAGGGTTCTAATATTGCCGACATTGTCATATGTGTAGGCTAAATCCTGTATCCCCGATGTCAGAATACTCTCAAGCCTATGGTTTGCGTTATTGTAGGAATAAGTTGTGTTCTTTCCGTTTGCATAGCTCTTCTGCACTATCTGACCGCTCGCATTGTAATCAATATTGGGAATTATGCCAGGAAGGCTTTCAAGGCTTCCCTGAGAATTATATGTGTAGTCAACTGCCTCGCCATCGGGATAGGTCTGTCTGGTCATTCTGTCCATCGAGTTATAGGTCCATGCAGTTGTCCACGATAAGCTGTCAAACGTTCTTGTCTCTTGTGTCTTGCGCAACCTCTGGTCATAAAGATAGGTTGTAATTCCTGTGCTATCCGTTATCTGTGAAAGCGTGCCTATGGTCTCTCTGTCGTATGTGAATTGAGCGTCAGTGTCATGAGGATAGTCAATGAGAGCCTTTCGGTTCAGGGGGTCATATTGGATGTTCGTAGTGATACCCCTTGCGTCCGTCTGGGAAGTCAGATTTCCAACACGGTCATATCCATAATTCCATATCCCCATGTCAGGGTCGTTCATTTGTTTTTTGCGTCCAAGGGAATCGTAATTAATAGTTGTAATATTTCCAGGATGGTCTGTAATTCTCAACAATTCTCCGAGCGGGCTGTATTGATAATTCGTAAGATATGATGCGCCCTGATTGTTCTCTGTTACCTGAAGTAGTCTTTGAGATGCATCGAATATGTATGATTTCGCATGTCCGTTCTCATCTGTCTCTGTTACTGCCCAGTGGTCAAAAACCCTTGATACTTGCGTACTGTCCGGGTTTGTTATAAGAAACGGTCTGCCGAGAGTGTCGTAACTGTATTGCATTACAGGAACAGATGTATCCGGTGTGCTGTATGAGAGCAGACTGTCTGTCAGATAGGGATTTGACTGTTTCTTTACCCTTCCCATCTCGTCATAGAAAACGTCTACAGCGGTCTTGTTAGTGTCGCTCTCATACTCTGCCTTTGTCTGGATGAGATTGCCGAAACCATCCATGAACTGCACAGTGTCAAATGTAGGCGTACCGTCTTTCTTGTAAACAATAACGCTCTCAGGCGGAACCCCGTCAATACTATATTCTATTGCAGTGGTAGGCGACGGGTCAGAGTCATAGGGCTTTACCTCTCTGATCTTTCTGTTGAAGATGTCGTAAGTAAATATCGTCGTAAATCCATTTGGATCAATAACCTGTGTCGGCTCGCCAGTTACATAATTGAAATATGTCGTTGTGAGTTGGTTCTTGGCGTTATAAGATTTCTCAGGGAATGTATTATATGTCGTGTCATAGACGGTCTGGCTGACCCTGCCCTCAGGGTCGGTTGTCTGTGTCCGGTTGCCGAATGAATCATATTGATAAGTTGTAACAGGGTTATTTCCTGTATTAAGCCAATGCTCCTCTTTTGTCAGGTTGCCTTTATCAGGGCAGATGCCGGAATTGTCATACCAGAAAAAGTTTTCCCTGAGTGTCGCCCCGCCTGCCAATGCTGTAATATATTGATGCTTGGCCTTGTCTGCTATCCATGAACCCGACGCGCACGGAGCCCAGTATTCATGGTAAGCATAGACTTCATCACCTGATGCGCCGAGGTCTCCGTAATTGATCTGTAACCCAATATTGCCGTAGGCATCATAATTCTGATATTCCTTCCTGACTGTTTTGGGGTTTAAAGGATTACCATCATAGGTGTAATCATCCGACCTGCTAAGATTGCTTATGTAAATGCCGTTAGCTGATGAGTCGCTCCAGACATTTTCTATTGCTGCAAATGGTGAATCTGATGCGCTCTTCTTTTCAGTTTTATATTCTTTACCTTTTTTCGCTTCGTCCTGATAGTAATAGTGAATTTCTTTTGAACCGTCTGCCTTTGTTTCATTCACCTGCCCGAATCCCCTGAATTCCCTTGTCGGGAAATCATAAAGACCGTTTGCGTATGAGAAGTTTGTCGTTGATACATTTGCATGAGCGCCGGACATGCCGTTATTGGTTGTAAGCGATGATACAACCCAATAATTAAAAGGCAGCCTCGTGTTAGCATACGACATTGACGGAGTATAATTTGCTGTGATAATCCCGCCGAGGGTATCAGTTACTTTTTTGAGCAGGTCAGCCTGTCCTTATTTGTTTGAATAGACTCTCCAGTAACTCACAGAATCAATATGCCTGACCAAATCAGCTAAGCCGTCACCGTTAATATCAAGAACCTCTCTGCCTACCTGGGAGTCCTCTATGTTGTTTACATAGCCGTTTTGAGGAACCTCGGCAGGAACGGGCCAGGACATTTTGGAGGTGAACCCTTTTCCTGTATTAAAATAGACTTCCCATGACTGAACACCAAAAACAGGGTTGACGATATCAGGCAAACCATCACCATTCATATCAATAAGGTCTCTTTTGACATCTCCGGAAGAATTAGTGTCATTGATATAGGAAAAAGCCGCGGCCCACTGTTGTGACGGCAGGAAATTGCTGCCGGTATTCAGGTAGACCTTCCAAGGGGTTGAATGGGCGTCTACAATATCAATCAAGCCATCACCATTCACATCATAACGGCCTGTTTGCAGCTCTGTTGGATCGCCGGTTGTGTAATCCTCCAGCCATGCATCAATGTGAGGGACTGGCCATATGCCATAGTCAACAAAACTGCTTCCTGTATTTCTCCATATATGCCATGAAGTATCATTCTCTTTTTTCACCAGATCAGGTAGCCCGTCCCCATTGATATCAGAGTAGTCCTGCATAACATTTGGGTTTGTGCCGTCCGGCCTAATAACTTCTCTGACGCACGCCTTTGCAACCGGAAGTGTCCATGAGTGTGTTGTTGGCGAAAACCCGGTTCCATTATTAATTTTGAACCTCATAACATTTGTATGGTCAGACCAAAGAAAATCTACATACCCGTCATTGTTTAAATCCATAGGAGCGCTTCTTGTATCTGGAGATTGCTGTCCGACTATATATTGTTCAACATCCCTGATGTCCCAACCTCCATCTGGCGATGAGGGAACCGACCATGCTACATTGGAAGCATTAAAACCATTCTTATTGTTAAACCATATATTCCATAGATAATTATTGCCGTCATATTCGACAAAATCAGGTAATCCGTCTCCATTCACATCAAAGGTGTCAATAACTGTATCGTTATCGCCATCAGTTTTTCTTATCCGTCTCTCACCGGGAGTCGCCCAATTTACCCCTTCATTAAAGCCTTTGTCTGCTACCTTATACTCAAACTTCACCGGAGGGAGTGCTGTCACTCCGTCTGCTCCATATTGTGTAATTGAAGACAGAAGCGATTTATTCTGAGTTTCATTGAGCTTGTAAGCAAGCTTATACTTTCTTGCAAGAGAACCGTTCACCTTGATCTGTATTTCACTCAGTCTATAAGCGTCATAAACTTCTGACCCCTGCTCTATCATAAGATATGCATCAGGCTTTGCCTCACGGATAAATTGAATTATACGTTTGCCGTCATTGTTGTATGTGATGGTATCAAGGTAAACCGACCCCTGGTTCTCAATATAGGTAAAATAGATACAGTTGCCGTTGCTGTCTTTGATGCGATCAAGGCTCCACCGCCAGACATATGCTGGCACAGAGGCATCGCTTGACCGGACTCTGTTCTCGGAATCAGTGTTGTAACCAAAGCGGTATTCAGTTCCGTCTTTTGTCTGAGTTATCCAATATTCGCCTGTTTCATTCGGCGCACCTGTTTTCTTTTCAACCCTCAAATATGCTTCAACTTTTGTATGAAAGAGATTTTCAGAAGCAACATAAACAAGGTCATGCTTTGCTCCATCAAGAAAGAGGTCAAAGGTGTCATCAGATGTATCCTTGCGGGTATATTCAATGTCCCTCTGAATGTAGCTCAAAGGAATCTCCCAGCCTGAACCAACCCATCCTGCTTTTCCTTTTGCAGAATGGCTGTTGTAGGAAAGAGTGATTTCAGGGGCTAAACCATTTGTGCCGGGAGGAACAGCAATTTTGTAATCATAGGTAAATGAGCCGGAAAAAAGATTCGTCTGAAACGCGCCCCATGTGTTTTTGTATGGGCTGTCAGGTGACTTGACGCCGGAGAATTTATAGTGAGGGTCAAGGTCATCGGCATGAGAGATTGAAAATGTAGATATGAATAGAAACAGCATTAATATGACTGCTCTTACTATTACCTTCTTAGAAGGGTTGGAAGTCATAATGTTTTGAAAAGACTGTGACAACGTTCGTTCCCCTTATCTCGCCACCATAATTTCTTGGTTTTATAAAAAAGTCTTGCTTTATTCATAGGCTTAGCTCTAATTTTTCTCTATGTACACCTATTTTTTCTTCTTTTCTAAAACCGTTTGGGATGCATCACTCATTGTTCCAATTCCACTAATTATTTTTTTAGCGCCATCAAGCTTCCCATCATTAATTAAATGTCGTAATTTGCTATAATTTTCCCGACCCAAACGTTTGACTAAAAATTTATAGTCTTTCAGATTAAAATGAAAATCTTTTTTTCCTCTAAGTGATTTCATGTCTTGAGATAGCGATAACAGACTTAATATTGCGCCAGCTTTCTTTGCGTTATCAATATAGCCATCCGTAAAATATCCAGTTTCTTCTGCTAACATTACAGTCAAATCATACGCAGTTGTAAGCGAGAAAGGATCTGTGATGGCCTTTCCAAATGCACTTTTTGATACATTGTATGAATGGTCAAGCCCCCCTGCAAGTGCACTCCAGTATTCGGCAGACCCTCCTTCCTTCGGTGCCCCAACGTATCTTAAAACTGCATTACCACCTATGTCAGCAATGAAATTATTGCTTGCTGCATTAATAACCTTGTCCACTCCTCTACTGATAGCATTGCCCAGACTTGGCATAACAGTATCCAACCAAAAATGGCCTGAAGGATCAATTAACTTGATAGGATTATTACTTACATAAGCATACCTATTTAAATCCTGCGGATCGTAATAATCAGGCTCAATATTATCCGCTTGTGTGAAGTGTTTTAACTCAGGATTGTAATAGCGGGCTTCAAAGTAGTACTGGTCAGTAACCTGATCCTTTTCTTTTCCTGTAAAAGTAAATCTCTCATTACCGCCAAGTCTTATTTCACCGAAAGGATAGTACTTGGTTCTTTCAACAAGGTTCCCGCCTGAATCGGTTATCGCGTTTGTCCCGCCTAAATGGTCGGAGTGGTAAAAGGTGAGATTGCCTGAAATATCTTTTTGCGCAACCCGTTCGTTATTGGCAAAGTAATGTTTTGTGTTCGTTGTCCCGGACCCTGAAACTTCAGTTATTGTATGCTTACCGATATAGTAAGTCGCTACTCCATTCTCAACCTTCTTAATCCTCTGCCCGTTGTAGTCATAAAAATACTCGGCAATAATAGGCCCGCTCTGGTCTCCATGCCTCACCTTCACCAATTTATTCGCATCGTTATATTCATAATACTTCCCGTCACCACGTATCAGATTCCCGTTAGCGTCATAGTCATACGTCAACGCCGTATCCGCATGAACCGACGGTACAATGAATACGAAGATGAAAGAGAGCAATGTGATTATGGATATAAATTGTTTCATGCCATTACCTTTAGCCGTCATTCCGACTTGTTCGGAATCTTTCTTTTTAAAAATCTTCCCTAACCCCTCTTTGCCAAAGATGGGGAACACACCCCTGCACCCCTCTTGATAGAGGGGAATAAAATTTTTTCATTTTTCTCCCACTTTGTAAAAGGGGGATGAAGGGGGATTTTGCAATTAATTCTTTCTTTGACAGCCTGATTCCCCATATGGTAAATTTCAGTAGCAACGTTTCTAAAAAAGGAGACGACAAAAATGAAACAAGCGGTCGTGGAAAACACTACTGACATACTCCATAAAATCAATACCATCGAGAAAGATGTTATGGAACTGAAATTAGCCGTTCTCAAGAAGCTCGCTCCTTCCAAAAAGAAGATTGTAAAACTCAAAGGGATTCTCAGGGGCGTTGAGATTACAGAAAAAGATATTGCTTCTGCCAAAAAGTCTCTCTACAGCAAAACAGGGATATAAAAGATTTATGAATTTTGTTGCAGATACACATGCCCTTCTCTGGTGGTTTAGTAACAGCTCTCGAATAAGTCCAATGGCCTCGGAGATTTTCGAAGAATGCGAGAACGGTGAACACATAATCTTTGTCCCTTCAATAGTTATTGCAGAGGCCCTCAGCATATTTGATAAGAAACGTATCTCCTTTGATTTCAAGACCCTTTTCAAGAAAATTAACGATAGTGATAATTTCAGAATCATAGCTCTTGACTACTCCATTCTAAAGAAAATGGTTTCATTAAAAGACATCCCCGAACTCCATGACAAAATAATTGTTGCAACTGCTAAGTATCTCAATCTTCCCATAGTCACAAAAGATGAAACCCTCCAAAATATTTCGGCTATAGAAACTATCTGGTAACTAACCCCTGCCTTTCCTCCCCTACAGCTTCATAATAAACGCCAGCGCGTAATAAGGCGGACGATTTTCATGAGCTTGCGTTATGCCGTTCAAACCTCCTATGCTTTGGTTGGTTGCAATTTGATTATTAATAGTTATTCCAGTTGTATTAGATAAGATACTATAACTATAAGGACCATAAGTTCCATCACCATCTGTTCCAGCTCTCATTTTATTTTGACCATCGCCATTTTCAGCAGTATAACTATGAGTATGGCCGGGGTCTGTTACCCCGTGATTATGGGCATTTTGAATATGCGTATGGCTCGGTATTTCAGTTATTGTAAGAGTATGCTTTTCTTCGCCCCCGGTTATATTGGCATCATTATAAAGCGTCAATCCAGCCCCTTGACCGCGGCCTACAATAAACCGGGAACGAAGATCAGGCGTCCCATTAGTTCCATCACATAGCGCCCATCCAGCAGGAATGTTTGCCTCCGCACCGCTCCACATGATAATCCCGCCTTTAGGAACTCCATCCCCAGCCGTAAACGCATATCCTACGCTTGTTATCCTCTGTCTTGGGAGCATCTCTGAATCGGTCCCTACTTTCACTCCAAGATATGTAACAGGATTATCGGCAAAGAATGAAGCAGGAAGCTCGGCGTGAGCTCCGAGTATGGCATTGAAGTTCCCGCGAGAAACAACAACCTTTGTGGTTGCTGCGTTCCAGGTCTCTGTCCATAACGCAGTCCCGCCGGTAGGAACATTATAAATGTTGAACTCCACATCATACTGCCCGTCAGGCACAGGGGTTCCCCCGGTATCTGTAAGGCTGCCGCTGTAATTGATTTTCTGCGGGATACTCGAACCATAAGAAAAAGTCGTTAAACTAACTACAATCATAAAAATAAACAATAAAACTGTAATCTCCCTGTTTCTTTTCATTCCCCCTCCTTAAAAGTGATTAGGTTATTTCTTAAAGTTCAGTAAGCTTATACTGCGCCACCCTTTAAACCGCAACTCCCCCTCTTGGGTGAAGAGGGGGCCTGGGGGCGTTATTTTTAGACGCAAAAAAGGCATGATACCCGTCGCCGGATATCATGCCTTCATAAAGATTTCTTCTGTTCTCTACTAAAAGGAAAAACTGCCTGCCTGACTGACTGACTGACTGTGCAAGTTTGATACCATCTGTTTTATCCTCTGCTGTATTGTATTTAAACTCTTCAGCTAAGAAAAAATAGTATTACAAGGATAATATAGCCGTAATATGTATATTGTCAAGAAAAAAAGGGAAGTACAAGGAAAGTATAACTTTTTTATATTTCCTTCATTATTTTTTCACATATTTACATTATCTTAGGTATAATTACAATAACTACCCATAAGGAGGAAAGCATGAAAAGAGTTTTAATTGTTTTAACAGGCCTGTTGTTTCTATGCGGAGCAGCTTATGCAAAAGATTATGAGGTCAAGAAAAAGGCCGGCGATTATGATGTAGAGATAAGGATTGACAAAAACCCGCCGGTTGTCGGCAAAAACAATATGGAAATTGAGATCAAAGACAAGTCCGGCAAATATGTCACTGGCGCAAAAGTTGTCGTTGAATATGGAATGCCTGCAATGCCGGGAATGCCTGCAATGGATTACAAGACCGATGCAGAGTTAAAGGGTGATGAATACAGGGCGACAATGGATGTCTCCATGTCAGGTTCGTGGAATGTTGTGGTTAAAATAACCCAAGGCGATAAAACGTCGAAAGCCAAGTTCAGTATTGATGCGCAGTAACTCGAAAGTCAGAAGTCAGAAGGCAGAAATCAGGATACATCCCTCAGCGTCCCACTTTGAAAAAGGGGGATTAAGGGGGATTTTTGCATTATTAGCCGCGTTACTGTTTTCCTTCCCCGCCTTCGCCGAGGAATTGAAACTTCAACCTCTAATTGACGAGGCTTTAAAAAACAATCAGGAAATTCTTATGTCAGAAGCGAGGTGGTCCGCCTCAAAATTCAGGATCCCGCAGGCAGAGAGCCTGTCCGATCCCATGTTCATGTTCGGATATTTAAATGACGGGGTAAAAGACCTGTACACCTTTAACGATGAGATGGCTGCTGACTCTCAGTGGATGTTCTCCGTCTCACAGATGTTCCCATATCCGGGAAAGCTGTCCTTAAAAAAAGAGATGGCCTTTAGAGACTCCGAGAGCATTGGAGCATCGCTGGATTCTACACGCCTTAAAGTTGCAGCGAGAGTGAAAGAGCTTTACTACGAATTGTTTCTCGCCTATAAAAGCATGGATCTGACAAAAGAGATGACCGCGCTCTTTACAAAGATTGAGGATGCCGCGCTTGCGCGGTATTCGACGGGAATGGCTCCGCAGCAGGAAGTATTAATGGCGCAGACAGAGAAATATATGCTCGTGGAAAAAGAGGAGATGTTGAAGCAGAGAGTGCAATCCCTTGAGGCAATGCTTAATAACGCATTGGGCAAAGATGTAAAGACCCCGCTTGGAAGACCGTCTGAACTATCCCCTGCCCTTTTTGATCACGATGCGGATGAATTGATTAAAACAGCATATGAAAACTCGCCTGAGATAAAATCCAGAGAACGGATGGTCAGAGGGGCAAAGGCAAAGGTTCAGATGGCAGAGAAGGAATATTATCCAGATTTCACGATTAATGCGAATTACTCCGCTAAAAACAAATATTATCAGGACATGTGGGGGCTTAGCGCAACAATTAACATTCCAATATTTTATAGGACAAAGCAGAGGCAGGCTGTTTTGGAATCAGAGGCGTCTCTGTCAGAGGCAAGGCATGAACTTGATGATGTTAAATTCATGCTTGCTTCAAACATACGGGACAATCATTCAATGCTCAAATCTTCGGAGCGATTAATGGACTTGTACAAAAGCGGCTTACTCCCAAAGACATATCAGAGTTTTGAGTCGGCGCTTGCCGGATACTCAACCGGAAAAGTTGAGGCTATAACAGTAATATCATCGCTGAAAGCAGTGATTGATTATAAACTTTTATACTGGAAACAATTTGTCGAGAGGGAAAAGGCCATAGCAAAGCTTGAGGCGATAACGGCAACAGGGAGTCACGAATCAGAAGTCAAGAGTCAAGGAGAGTGAGGAAGATGAAAACAAAAGTTATTATGATCTTTATGTCATTATTTTTTTTCTTATTCTTTTTTAATACCCCGTCGCTTGTCTCTCAAGTACACCAGCATGAGACCACTTCAAAAGAAGCCGCCCAACCGCAGGATACAGAAGAAGAAAACACCGTTGAAATCGAACCGGAAAAACAGCAGTTGATTGGCGTTAAAACAATTGCGGCTGAAGTAATGCCCATGCAGAAGATAATAAGAACTGTAGGACGCATTGAATATGATGAAAGAAGACTTGCGACCATAAATACAAAGTTTGAAGGCTGGATTGAAAAACTCCATGTCAATTACACCGGAAAGTACGTGAAAAAAGGCGAACCTCTGGCAGAGATTTACAGCCCTGAGCTTGTGGCAACCCAGCAGGAGTTTTTAAATGTATTGAAGTGGAATAAATCCGAAATCCGAAATCCGAAATCCGAAATTGAGGTAATGCTTTCGCAAGATGCTGAACGAATCGTAGACGCTGCAAAACAGAGACTGAAATTATGGGATATTACGGATGAGCAGATAAAGACAATAGAGGAGACGGGAAAGCCGGTAAGGACTTTGACAATATACAGCCCTGTAAACGGCTATGTTGTTCAGAAAGAAGCGATTCAAGGAATGCGAATCATGCCTGGAGAAAAGCTTTTTGATATTGCAGATTTATCAAGTGTCTGGGTTATTTCTGATATTTATGAAAATGAGTTGTCATTGATAAAGGTTGGCCAGACCGCAAATATAAGCCTCAGTTATTTCCCTGAAAAGTTTTTCTCATCAACCATTGATTATATTTATCCGGCTCTATCAGGCGATACAAGAACTGCAAAAGTGAGATTTACAATCGCCAATCCCACCGCCCAGCTTAAACCTCAGATGTTTACCAATGTTGAAATTAAAATTGATATGGGCAAAAGGCTTGCTATCCCGGATGACGCAGTCATTGACACGGGCACAAGACAGATCATTTATGTAGATAAAGGCGAAGGTTATTTTGAAGCTCGTGAAGTGCACATCGGTCTCAAAGCTGATGGAATGACAGAGGTTCTTCACGGACTTGAGGCAGGTGAAAAAGTAGCCGCCTCCGGCACATTTCTCATTGACTCGGAGGCGCAGTTAAAGGGAGTGAAGCCGGTTAGAATGAAATGATAGCCAGAATAATCGAATACAGCGCCAGAAATAAATTCATAATCTTTCTGCTTGTCGGATTCCTTTGCATCTGGGGTTATTGGGCGTTAAAGAATACTCCTCTTGATGCGATACCTGACTTAAGCGACACGCAGGTAATTATATTTACCGAATGGGCAGGCAGAAGCCCCGACCTGATTGAAGACCAGATAACATACCCGATAACATCATCACTGCTCGCTGCGCCGAAGGTACAGGCGGTGCGAGGGTTTTCATTCCTCGGAAGCTCTTTTATATACGTGATCTTTGAAGAAGGAACGGACATCTACTGGGCCAGAAGCCGATTGCTCGAATACCTTCAAATAGTAAAAGGGAAACTACCCGCCGGCGCAAACCCAGTCCTGGGGACTGATGCCACCAGCCTCGGTTGGGGTTTCAGTTATGCGCTTGTTGATGAATCCAGCAGTCATGACCTTTCACAACTCCGAACCATTCAGGACTACAATATCAAACTCGCGCTTGAAAGCGTCCCCGGCGTTTCACAGGTAGCCAGTGTCGGCGGATTTGTCAAACAATACCAGATAACAACAGACCCTAACCGTCTGGCGGCTTACAACATATCTCTAATGAAGGTCATTGACGCCGTCAGAAAGAGCAATAAAGACGTAGAGGGAAGAGTGATTGAATTCTCCGGCGCAGAATATATGGTAAGGGGCCGCGGTTATATCCGGAGCATAGATGACCTGGAAAATATTTCTGTCGGAACAAGCGGCGCAGGCACTCCTGTTTTCCTTCGTGATGTTGCGAACATACAACTCGGCCCGGAAATACGCAGAGGGGTTGCCGAGCTTGACGGAAAAGGTGAAGTAACAGGCGGCATCGTCGTGGTTCGCTTCGGAGAAAATGTCCTTAACGTAATTGAACGCGTAAAAGAAAGGATTGAAAAAGACATTCAGCCTTCCCTGCCTAAGGGAGTAAAGATCGTTACTACATATGACAGGACAGATTTGATACATCGCTCAATAGACACGCTTAAAGAGGAAATCATTAAACTTACGGTCGCTGTCAGCGCGGTATGCATAATATTTCTCTTTCATCTTCCAAGCGCGCTTGTCGTAATACTTACCCTTCCCGTCTCCATTATCATATCTTTCATTTGCATGTATTACCTCGGTGTCACATCAAACATTATGAGTCTCGGAGGTATCGCTATCGCAATCGGGGCAATGGTTGATGCGTCAATCATAATGGTCGAGAACGCTCACAAGAAATTAGAAGAGTGGGAACATGGCGGCAGTCCAGGAAACCGCACCGATGTAATTATAGAAGCGGCTAAAGAGGTCGGGCCTTCGTTGTTCTTCTCGTTGCTCGTGATCACAGTGGGCTTCCTTCCTGTGTTCACGCTTCAGGCGCAAGCAGGCAGGCTGTTTAAGCCGCTTGCGTATACAAAGACCTTTGCAATGCTCTTTTCATCCTTCCTCGCTATTACACTCACGCCTGTTCTGATGACTCTTTTTATAAGAGGTAAAATAAAACCTGAGGAGAAGAATCCCATTGTACATTTCCTTGGCAAACTGTATAGGCCACGTGTGGCTTTTTCTCTGAGATTCAGCAAAAGCATCATAGCTGTTTCACTTATCATCGTTCTCATTACCGGTGTTATATTCATATTGCCAATGTTCGGTATTACTCTTTTCCCTTCCTTGAAGCTGGGCTCCGAATTCATGCCGCCATTGAATGAGGGGTCTCTCTTTTATATGCCTGTCACCGTACCGGGCGCGTCTGTATCTGAGGTCTCAAAACTCCTGCAGATTCAGGACAAGCTTCTTAAGAGTATCCCTGAAGTTTCCCAGGTATTCGGCAAGGCCGGAAGGGCGGAGACCGCTACTGACCCTGCCCCGCTTGAGATGTTTGAGACAGTGGTAAACCTCAAGCCGGAATCAGAGTGGAGGCCGGGTATGGATATGAATAAACTCAGGAACGAGATGAACGACGCCCTGACCATACCGGGAGTTTCCAATTCCATAACCATGCCTATCAAGGCAAGAATAGACATGAATGCAACAGGGATAAAGACAAATGTCGGGGTGAAGGTCATCGGCCCTCATCTGGAGGAAATAGCGAAGATATCAAGGGAAGTTGAAGACACGATCAGGAACATCCCCGGAACAAGAAGCGCATATGCCGAAAGGGTGACAACAGGATATTTTCTTGACATTAAGCCCAGACGAACTGCGATAGCACGCTATGGCCTGTCAATCGAAGATGTACAGGATGTGATAGAGACCGCAATTGGAGGCATGAATGTTACCTCCACTGTGGAAGGCAGGGAACGGTACACAGTAAACATCCGCTACCCAAGAGAGTTAAGGAATGACATTGAAAAAATAAAGAGAGTGCTTATCCCTGTGGATATGGCAGAAGGACGCAGCACCGGAGGCATGGGCTCTTCCTCCGCTATAAACTCTCAACTCTTAACTCCTAACTCTTTACAGGTTCCTCTCGGCGAACTTGCCGACATTAATATCACAAAAGGGCCGACAACTATCAGGAGCGAGGAGGGCCTCCTCACAAATTATGTGTATGTAGATTATTCAGGTAGCGACCTCGGCGGCTATGTCGAGACCGCCAGAAAAAAGGTGGCAGATTCTGTGAAGCTGCCTGCAGGTTACCGTCTCGTATGGAGCGGAGAATATGAATACATCGTCAAGATGCATGAACGGCTGAAGCTGGTTATACCTCTCACTCTCCTCATAATATTTATACTGCTTTATTTCAATACAAAATCCGTAACAAAAACCATAATCGTCCTTCTTGCTGTGCCTTTTTCACTTGTAGGCTCCTTCTGGTTTCTATATATTCTCAATTACAACTTGAGCATTGCAGTCTGGGTCGGGATGATAGCGCTTGCCGGGCTGGACGCTGAGACAGGTGTTGTGATGCTTCTATATCTCGATCTGGCTTATGAGCAATGGAAAAAAGAAGGAAAAATGAATTCAAAGGAAGACCTTAAGGACGCCATCATGCACGGAGCTGTCAAGAGAATAAGGCCGAAGCTCATGACCGTCAGCGTCATCCTCGCTGGCCTTATCCCGATCATGTTCAGCCACGGCACTGGATCGGATGTAATGAAGAGGATTGCGGCCCCGATGATCGGCGGTGTTATAACCTCGGAGATACTTGAACTGACGATTTATCCCGCTATTTACATGCTGTGGAAGGGAAAAAAGTTTAAATAATTTATGATCTGCATCTTCCTACCGCCCGAAGAGCTTTCAGCAGAAGAAGTAATTATTGCCGGTGATCAGGCAAAGCACCTATCTGTCCTGAGAGTAAAAATAGGAGAAATTATTACAGTATTTGACGGTCTTGGCTGCAAATACGATTGCAAGATCCTGCAGATCAATAAAAAGGCTTTTATCGCAGAAAAATTAAACAAAGCCCCCTACTCTGCCGAATCTCCGATATCAATAACGCTTGCTCAGGGCATTGCAAAAGGTGAAAAGATGGATTTCATTATCCAGAAAGCAACAGAACTTGGCGTTAACAAAATTATTCCATTAATAACCGAGCGTTCGCAAGTTAGGCATACTGCGAAAATCGAGAGATGGCGTAAAATAGCCCTTTCCGCCGCAGAGCAGTCATGCAGGGGAAAAGTGCCTGAGATTAATGAACCTGTGAGTTTTAACGGCTTTCTGGAGGGCAGGCATATAGGAATAATCTTTTATGAGCAGGTGACAGGAAAACATCTGAAACAAACCTTAAAGGAGTTTAATAATTCCAGAGAGATTACCCTGCTTATAGGACCTGAGGGCGGATTTTCAAAAGAGGAAGTAAACGCAGCAATTGAGCAAGGTTTTATGGAGGCTTCTCTTGGTCCGAGAATCCTGCGTACAGAAACAGCGGCAATAAATGCGATCAGCATTATTCAGTATGAACTGGGTGATGCTGAGTAAGGTTTTATCGAAAAAAAATTTTAAGCCCTGCAAAACTTATATCTATCCCTTTTGTCTGAATATCTTTACATAAACGCGTAACATATCTTGAATGCTGTTGATAATATGACGCATTGACATAACACTTGATTCACCAAACGTTCTCGGATAAGTCTTAATTCCCACTTCGCCTATTGGGTATCCCCTGACCATTGCGTTGATGATAATTTCAGCACCTATAAATGCACTGGTTGATATAAGCTCCATATCTTTTATAACGCTGGACCGAATTATTTTAAGGCCGCAATTATGATCCTTTAATCTTGATTTAAACAGCCACCTGATAATTAAATTGTATATATAAGAAATAAATATTCGTAATGTGCCATAGATCTTAGAATAACGGAAGGTTACGATCAGGTCATAATGATGTAACAATTTTGACATGTGGTACAACTCATTCACATCATACTGGTTGTCGCCATCGGTAAAGCAGATCCAATCATAATCAAGAGAGTATTTAAAACCTGTCTGAAGCGCGGCGCCGTAGCCAAGATTTTTCTCATGGCGTACAGATTGTATCTTATTCGGATACTCTTCAGCCAACTTATCGGCAATCTCCCCCGACCTGTCAGGGCTTCCATCGTCAACTATAATGACCTTATATTTAGAAGCGATATCCGACAATACCTTAAGTGACTTCTTTGCTACTGTCTCTACAGTCGCCTCATCACGGTATACAGGGAAAAATATTGCTATAGAAGGTTTATCTTGCATTACGTTATGTTATTCTCCGGCAATTTTTGTGCTGCTATGAACATCTGTTTACCAAAAAAACGCCAAAGCAGAGGAATGCGAAGATAAATTTTCAGAAGAATCGTAAAATTGCTTATTTTAGTTATTGGCGACCATGGCAAAAATCTCGGATAACATATTTTTATCTGAAAATCATTAATTTCCAATAAACTCGTAAGACTCTTATCACTTATTGGCGTATAATGGTCAATGACGTCCCAGTACTCTTTATATGCATAGCGAATATTCGGCTGAATAATAAGGAGCAAGCCATTGACAGCAAGAATCCTCTTTATCTCTTCAATAACTTTTTCCAACTCATCTTTATCCTTCATATGTTCAAAGAAATTACTCGCAAAAACAAGATCTACGCTTTCGTCTGGAACAGATGAGACATTATTCGCGCTTTCTTGTATAGTGACAACATCCTGATTGGCATATTCTCTTATATCAGGATTTAAGTCTACCGCATATTTCTTCCCACACCTAACATTGTTGATAAATAAACATTGGCCTCCTCCAATATCCAAAACAGTATCATTCTCTTTAATATATTTTTGAAGAATCCCGTCAATTAATACTTTCCATAGCCTTTCCTTACCTTCTAATTCCTCTTTAGGAAAAATATATTTATACATTTTTGATAATTTAACATTTTTATTTTCCATAAAATATTATCTCCACTTTATAAATAGCAGCAAACCTTTATGCAGCATTTACTTGGTTTATATCGCCCAATTAATTATATGATGTTTTGTCAGACCGATGATTCAATTTAATTTTATGTCAACTTTATTTACAATCCTACAGGAAAAAGGTATAATTTTCTAAATTCTATACTCCTCAAATCACTTTGGTCTATGTTTAAACAATAACTTAATCCAATGAATTGGGTCAAACCATTATTATTTTTATCAACCGTTATATTATTGGCAACCGCGATTATTTTATTTGTTTTCTTTCAGAATGTCTGGCTGCTTCGAAAATGGAATATTCCTATAGATCCTCCTGGTTTTCATGATTCACGCCAGTTAGCCTGGGCAGCAGAGGCATATGCTCAGGGATATGACCCCTTAATGAAGAATCCTGTTAACCCACGAGGTCATCAGTTAAATTATCCGAGAATATGGCATCTCCTCTTTGCCTTGGGAATTAACGAAAGCCATACAAATATATTGGGAAGCATCGTTGTAATTTTATTTTTCATCGGGATCGGCATATTCTGGTTCCATGGAAAATTCGATAATCTTACTTACTTTATCTTATCTATAATAATTCTTTCACCTGCCGTAATGCTCGGGATTGAGAGATCAAATATAGAATTAGTCTTGTTCTTTATTTTATCTCTGGCTTTGGCTATAGATTATTACTCAAACATTTCTGCGTTATTTCTATTTATATTCGCTTCCGTACTTAAGCTTTATCCTGTTTTTGCATTTGTATATCTTCTAAAAGAAAATAGAAAAAAGTTCTGGACTCTTTTTCTATCAGCATTAGGATTGTTTATGATCTACGCAGTATTTTCATTTAATGACTTTATGCAAGTTTACAAAACAACACCAAAACTTGTCGGAAGTTCATTTGGTATAAATGTCTGGTGGATGGGGCTTAGAAACAGTCGTTTTTTTGGTCTTCCAATATCAGACAGTCTTGCTCTCTTTCTTAAGGTAATTTCCTACCTCTTAGCATTTCTGATATTGTTCTCATCACTTTTGTTTAGCATGCGTCTTAAGAATGGCGAACAATATAAACAAGGTCAACACCTTAATGCTTTTCGAGTGGGAGCAAGCATTTATATAGGTTGCTTCATTCTAATGAACACCCATGATTACAGGTTAATATTTTTGATTTTCACAGTTCCACAACTTGCAACATGGCTGGTCAATAAGGGCAAAGTCATTTCATTAGCTCCTCTTGTAACACTGATGGCAATACTGTTATCATTATGGAGCTTTTTTATCATGCACTTTATAGGACGAAAAACAACATTTATTATAGAAGAATTTTCCAACTGGATAATTTTTGCTGGGTTACTCTATCTATTCTTTTCCTCGCTTCCTGATTGGTTTAAAGACTATATTCGTCAGCCTTTTTTCTTAAAAAGGCGTAAGTAGGCAGTTTATACTAAAAAAAAGAGGCAACTTGCACAAAATTTCAATAGTACTGCCAACTTATAACGAAAAAGATAATATCGTTGATTTAATTCGAGCTATTCAGAAGAGTTTTAACAACGCTGTAGAAATCATCGTTGTGGATGATGACTCCCCTGATAAGACGTGGGAAGTGGTAGGAAAAATTTCAGATGAAAATGTCAAAGTGCTACGAAGATTAAATCAAAAGTGTCTAACGACAGCTATTTCGGATGGAATTGCCATTTCAAAGGGAGAAGTTGTCGGATGGATGGACTGTGACTTTTCCATGCCACCAGAGGTGCTTCCGAAATTGGCAAGGTCTCTTGATGAATATGACATAGCTGTTGGCTCACGTTATATAACTGGCGGAAAAGATGCCAGAGATACACCTGTCGGAATTATCGGAAGCATCCTCATAAATTATTTTGCAAAATACCTTTTGGACTCTTCTATCACCGATTATACAACAGGCTTTGTTGTTGCAAAGAAGAAAGTATTAGAGGATATCGGCTTAAAGGGAGATTATGGAGAATATTGCATATATCTCCTGTACAAGGCGCTTAAGAAAGGTTACAAAATAAAGGAGCTTCCATATCACTGTATTCCAAGAAAGTTTGGAGAATCTAAAACAGCGCCAACATTATCGAAATATTTGCAACGAGGAATAAAATATATAAAAACAATATTGTGGCTTAAATTTCAAAAAGTATAATGGTTTTCCATCAACCCTTTTCTATCACATCTGTAACTGCTTCAACTGCAATTGTTATCTGCTTTTCTGTAAGGGTCAGACCTGATGGTAAATAAAGCCCTTGTCTCGCAATCCTTTCGGCAACAGGATATTGTTCGGTTTTAAATAAGCCCATATTATGAAAAACTGGCTGTTCGTGCATCCCGAGAAAAAAAGGTCTTGTGCCGATTCCTTTTTCTTTTAACCTGCTTGCAAAACCTTCGGCATTAAATCTTGAATTTTCATCCAAAACAATCCCGTACATCCAGTAAACGTTCTTTGCCCATTCCTTTTCTGCAGGTTTTTGAATCAAGTCAACATCTGCCAGAAGCCTGTTATATATTGCTCCATTTTTCCTCTTAATCTCGACAAATTCCTCTCCCCTCTCCATCTGTGCTACACCAACGGCTGCTTGCAGGTTTGTCATACGGTAATTTCCGCCTAATTCCTCATGATAAAACCTTCGTCCCTCTTTAAAACAAAGATTTCTATGAAGTCTTGCCCTCTCAGCAAGTTTATCATCATTAGTAACAACCATACCTCCCTCGCCTGTTGTTATGATCTTATTGGCATAGAAACTAAAACAATTTATGTGTCCCATGCTTCCGCATTTTCTTCCTTTATACTCGGCGCCATACGCCTCTGCGGCATCTTCTATGACATATAATTTATGCTTTTCAGCAAGTTCCATTATAGGATCCATATCAACAGGGTGGCCGTACATATGAACCGGCATAATCGCCCTTGTCTTAGAAGTTATTTTATCCTTAACCTGATTTATATCCATACACCATGTATCAGGCTCCACATCAACAAGCACCGGGATCCCGCCACGTCTTAAAACGGCCAGCGCACAGGAAATAATGGTAAAAGTCGGCATTATAACTTCTTCGCCGGGCTTCAAATATATTGCAGACACCGCTACTTCAAGCGCGGCGGTACCATTACACACAGCCACCCCATGTTTAAGGCCTACATAGCAAGAAACCATCTCCTCAAATTTTTTAACAAAAGGGCCTTCTGATGAAATCCAGCCTGAATCAATGCATTCAAGTAGGTATTGTCTTTCGTTACCATTCAGGAGAGGTTCATTGACCGGGATCATGCGTTACCCTCAAAGTGTGTTTTATCCATATTCCCGGCGTAAGGACCTTGTTTCACCTCTATCATTTCTATATCTTCAAGAACCTCAAAACCATGTCCACCGGATGCCAATAAAATAGCGTCCCCGGCAGACAGTTCATGTGTTGAATGGAAAGAATGATTGCTTTGATACAAATCAATTTTCAATTTTCCATTTTTTATAAATAAAACTTCCTGCGTAAAAAGAATTTCACGTGTCAACGGCCGATGAGAATGTGGTCTGATTTTTTTCCCTTTTTTGTGATGCATATAGCCAAGTTGTTGAGAAAAATCATCAGGTGTGAAAAATTTGACTTCCTCCGTTGAAAAATTGCTTCTTATAATGATTGCTAAAATTTCATGATTATCTTTGATTATTTCGAAATTCTCCATATTCTCCCTCTTTTATTTTATGCAAAGACGATAATCCAACATCATATTGAAATTAGGTAAATTTATTTTTTTCAATAATTCCAATTACCAGCCCATTCGCAGATTGCAAAAAGCTGTTATATGTTATATCCTGAACATCTTTAGAATTAACTTCTTTCCAAGTATTATTCCTAGATACTTTTTTTAAGTACACCACGTTAGTAAATTCTATTTTACCATCTCTCAGCAACCTATCCATTTCATAGTTATATCCCAAAGGCAGTGTAATAATAATTTTCCCGTGTGGCGCAAGAATTTTTTTTAAATTTTCAACAGCATATATGATCTTCTCTGGATCCTTCGGTTTTTCATCAAAGCCTACATGCTCCAGAGTAGAAATACTAACAATTAACTCATACTCTTCAGACGGTTGAAAATTTATTATGTCCTGATTAATTACATCCTTAGATTTTTCATACTTATCTAAGATATCGTGATTGAAATAAAAATAGTGAGAGAGAACATTACCTACCTCAAGAATTTTCTTATTAGAATTCTTATTTATAATCTCCATAATAATCGGGACCTCAACAGCTCTTTCATTGGCCCAAGAAGTGTTATACCAGTGATAGAAATAATGGTGTGTTTGCTTTTGAAATATGAATGTCTTAGATGACTTAAATATACTGTAATACGGGTATAAAATACAATTAACTATAACTCTTATAGTGAGATGAACAAGCGCAATAAATCCTTTCTGCTTAAGCTGTAAAAATAATTCTTTTGCTTCTTTAGAAATATTTTTTTTCATTTATGCTCTCATTATGATTTTTGCAATTATCAATACTATTACATTTGATAGTCAGTATTATTTTTCGATTATGTAATAGTCTTAATTCAATTTAGAAAAGTATTATTTAGGCATTGGCTCCAGTTCTAACAATAATTACACTGAAATTATTTCGCTATTACACTCATATTCCAATCCCGCTCTGATAACGGAAGAGCAGGCTTTAGGAACGGACAGAATTTAATATCAGAAAATCCCGCAACTTGAAGAAAATATTTAATCTCTTGCGGGTAGAAAAAACGCATCTTGTGAGTTTCTTCAGTTTCAGAAATTAATTTATCTCTTTTTAAAACTAAAACATTAAAGTTTACATCAACAGAATGAGAGATCATATCCATGTTTGGTCTGGTAATACGAACAATGCGTTCATTTCCGTTTCGTAAATCTTTAACTACCTGAGTCGGAGAATCCGCCATGACAGCAAGACCATTCCATGCATCAAAAATAAAATTTCCGCCTTGCCTTAAGTGCTTCTTTGCTGTTTTGCAGGCTAAAGCCAGATCCTCATTGTCAGTTTGATACCCCATTACAGCAAACATGGATATAACCACGTCAAATCGTTGATTCAGCCTTAAATCCTGGATTGAACTTTTATGAAAATCAATTTTTAATCCGGCGCTTCTTGCCTTATTCCTTGCCGCTTTTAGCATATCTTCCGATTGATCTATCCCCGTAACTTTATAACCCCTTTTCGCAAGGATAAGGACGTGTCCGCCGGTGCCGCATCCGAGATCCAAAATCGTCTTAACGGTCTTACCCTGTTTTTTTAAAATTTCCTCTATAAAATCACATTCCTTCTCATAATCTTTATTCTGATATAAAGAATCATAGACATTTGCATAGTTTTTCTTGAATACCATCGTTTTATTTTCCCCAGTGCAGTTTTATTTATCTCATTAAGTTTTATTTTTGAATTTTCAATAGCGTGTGGCATAAATATCTTGCCGTTTATTCTCCTTTGCCAATGCGTTCATTAGCCTTTCTAAGATTGTCCTTGATCAGGGCAAGAAGACGCTGACCAATATCGTGTTTTTCATTGAATAAATTTATTGTTTCACCGGGGTCTTCTTTTAAATTGAAAAGAAGAGATTTTCCTCCATCAAGATAATGAATTAACTTATAATCATCCTCCCAGACTGCTATAGTACCTTTAGTTATCTGATGTCCTCGACCAGGATTTTTTTCAAAATTCATGGAAAACACAGGCTTGGAAATAAGTTTTTTATCGCGTAAAAGTGGCAGAAGCGAGCGACCTTCCATCCATGATGGCGCCGGGATATTAGCCAACCCAAGGATTGTAGGCGTTATATCTATTTGCTCTACCAAATCGTTAATTATAACTCTCTTTGTTTGGTCAGGTTCTTTAATAATTAAAGGTATATGAGTAACTTGTTCATAAAGATGTTCGTTGCCATGAGTGAAATAATTATGTTCAAAGCTATCCCCGTGATCAGAAGTTAAGATAATTATAGTATTCTTAGATTTATCCTTCTTTGAGAATTGTAATATGAAATTTTCAAAAGTCTTATCACAATCTCTAATAAACTCATCATACCTTGCTCTGTAGATTCCCCAATTTTCTATATTTTTAACTTTTTTCCCTAATACCTCTTCCATCTGTTCATTATACGTTCTAAGTTTCATTGAAGAGTCAAACATGCCTATATAGGGTTCCCGAGGCAAATAAGGGTCATGCGGAGGATACAGATGAATCCAGGCAAAGAATGGCTCTTGAACCCCGGTGTCAACAGCTTTTAAGAATTTCTCAAAGGCCATCTCAGGTGGCACCTCTGTTTGAGAAATCTCATACAAAGGAAAATAAATTGCCCTGATCATCTTTCCTAAAATAAAATCAGGGGCTATTATCCATGTAAAAAATTTAATTTTACCTTCAAATAATTTAGTAAGTATTGCATCAAGGTAGCCAAACTTCCACCCAATTAAATGTTGCGATTTTACATGCTCAATAAAAGGAGGAGCGATATCAAAGTTTTTTATCATACCCAATTTTTTTGGCGAAGCAAATGGATTCACTACAAAAGCCATATTGTAATAACCAAAATTCTTTAATACGAATGGAAGGCTTTCGATATCACTCTTAAAAGGGATCGAATATTCATGAAACATCCTATGACTCCATACATTCCTCCCAGTTAATAAAGAAGTAGTTGCTGATGTTGTCCAGTTGCTACTTGACTCGACCCGGTTAAATAAAGACGCGGTGTTTGACCACTCACTTATAAATGGCGTAGTTGGTCTATTATATCCGTATGCTGACATGTCTTGTGCTGTCAGCGCATCAAAAATTACCAGAATAATATTAGGGAGATTTGTGTCTTTTGGGATAGATTGAAAAGTTTTATGCGATACAAGATTATTTGTTTGTTTTAGCCATGAGTGATAGACCACTATTGGAATAGACACTATGCTCCAGATAGCGAACAGCAATACAAGAGGAGTAAAGCGCTCATGAACATAATCATATTTATTACGAAACCGCCACGTTAAGAATATTGCCGTTAAACTTGTAACTATCAATACTGCCAATTTCATTACAAGCGAAAGTTGTTCTTTAATTATAAGTTTTTTCCCGATCCAGAATATTACAATCAACAATACAAAAAACACTATAAACATTAACAGAACTTCCGCTTTGATTTTCCATCCCATTCGCTGACAAAACCATTCAAAGCCTCTTAGCAGCAGCCATATTACCAACGCCGCACAGGCAGCTACTATGCTCCACATCACTGTCACCAAAGCAACACTTGGAATGAATTCAAAAAATGTTGAGTGATATCTAAATCCATCCCATCGGAAAAAAGCATCTCTGAGGAGATACAAAGAAAATAACACAAAAATCAAACGGAATACTTTCCAATATGAAATACTTTGCGTTCTGATTTTGTTATCCATTTTTTAATTATACATAAGTAATAAAAGATATTCATATCTACGAATTGCCTCATTAAAAAACGATACGAAAGAGGATCGTTGCCTCAAATAAGAAATCGATACGAAAAATAATCGAAAATAGCCTTCTGTAAGCAAAAGCGACAGGAGGCAGAAATGAGGCTGACGATGCAAGAGAGGAAG
>JACRPZ010000019.1 GCA_016222905.1 Nitrospirota bacterium | reverse complement strand
GTCTTTCGGTATTACCGCGTCGTATATATAGCTGTAGAAACTGACCTGCCCGTAATCCTTCTTTATCATCGTCCCTCCTGACTTTATGTTTGCTTTATTTATGCAAACTTAATGCCAGTCTTTTTCAGCAGTCTCAAGTTAGAATAAATGATAGCCTTTCACCTGTCAATTAAAGTATATGAACTACTATTATATCCTCGCCTCTTTTAAGGCTTCTCTGCAAGCGCACGAGTTCTCTTCTTTTATAAGAGCAAAAGTCTCTTTGAGAAGACGTTTTATCTTCTCTGTTGACGCTCCTATTGCCTCCATAACCTCTTTTGTTGTGAGCTTCTTCTTCTTTATCCCGGCAGCATAATTGGCAACAACGGATATTCCCGAATAGCATATTTCAAGCTCTCTTGCGAGCGAGGCTTCAGGCATGCCCGTCATGCCGACAATATCTCCTCCAAGTATGGCGAAACTCCTGATCTCTGACGCTGTTTCAAGCCTCGGTCCTTCAACAGCCACGTATGTGCCGCCATCCTTCAGCGCAACTTTCGCATTCTTTCCGGCTTTCATTAAAATCCTTCGGATATCAGGGCAATAAGGTTCTGTGAAATCAATATGCACTACGCCTTCCTTGCCGTCATAGAATGTAGACTTCCGGTTTTTTGTCATGTCAATTGTCTGGTCAGGTATAACAATATCTCCGGGCTTGAGGCCTTTCTTGATGCCGCCTACAGCGTTTATCGAGATAATTCTCGTGACTCCAAGCATTTTGAATCCCCATATGTTGGCCCTGTAGTTAATCTCATGAGGCGGTATGTTGTGACGGCTCCCATGGCGCGGCAGAAAGATGATCTCTGTTCCGCCTGATTCTCCTATAACGTATTGATCAGATGGTTTGCCAAAAGGGGTGCTGACTTTCTTCTTGTTTTTCAGTAAAAGCCCCTTAATACCATAAAGGCCGCTTCCGCCGATTACCCCTATCTTAAGCATTATTTCTCCCATTTAACATATGGTTTAGAATATATTGTATACTATTTTAAGTAAATTTTAAGCTGAAACCGCTTTCAATTGCACCTCAATCAGTAAAATTATGAGTTCATGTTAATAAAGCAAATAAGTCACGAACTTTTAGCAAAAACAATAAAAAAAGCGCTTTCAAGCGGCGGAGATTATGCCGATGTCTACATAGAGCATACAAGGCCGCTGTCAATACAGCTTGAAGACAGCAAGATCGAAAAACTTTCATCAGGGGTGGATTCCGGGGTTGGCGTAAGGGTTATTTTTGGTGAAAAATCAGCTTATGCATACAGCAATGACTTTTCATCAGACTCTTTGTTGAATATAGCAGAGTCTGTAAGCAGAGCGGTAAAAGAGGGGCAGGGGAAAGATATAACTATTGACTTGAAAAATGTCAGACCCTCAGTTGATTTTAATATTAAGCTTAATCCTTCAAATGTAGGGATGGAGAAGAAGATATCTCTTCTTGAGAACGCGGACAAGGCTGCAAGAGGGGTTAGCCCGAAGGTCAAACAGGTCTCTTTAATCTACAGAGATACTGTAAGGAATGTCTGCATCGCCACTTCTGAAGGGACTGTTGCGGAAGATGAACGCATCCAGACAGTTGCCATAATTAATGTCATAGCGGCAGATGGAGACATCCTTCAGACCGGATATGAACCTTTAGGCGGTCTGGCAGGCTTTGAGCTTTTTGATGATAATGTATTTGAAGAAATGGCTTTAAGGGTGGCGCAGAAGGCTGTAAGGATGTTAAGCGCAAGAAAAGCGCCTGGAGGCAGAATGCCTGTTGTTATCTCTTCAGATGCTGGCGGCACAATGATACATGAGGCTATAGGTCATGGGCTGGAGTCAGACCTTGTACAGCAGGGACTGTCCGTATACGCGAAGAAGACAGGTCAGCGGGTAGCATCGTCCTTAGTTACCATAATTGATGATTCTACATTGCCAAACAAGCGGGGGTCATACAGATTTGACGACGAAGGGATTGTCTCGCAGAAGACCGTGCTTGTTGAGAAAGGAATACTCAAGGGATATATGTATGACAGGCTGACAGCAATGAAGGATGGAGTGCCGACAACGGGAAACGGCAGACGGGAGTCGTATATGCACAGGCCCATTCCGAGAATGAGCAATACCTTCATTGCTTCAGGATTTGAAGACCCATACAAAATAATCAGGTCGGTTAATAAAGGTTTTTTCGTTAAGAAAATGGGCGGCGGGCAGGTCAACACCGTGACAGGGGAATTTATTTTTGAAGTATCGGAGGGGTATATTATAAAAAACGGGCTGGTAGATGAGCCTGTAAGGGGGGCCACCCTTATCGGTAATGGCGTTGAAGTCCTTAAATCAATTGACATGGTGGGAAGCGATATTGGCTTTTCGATAGGCACTTGCGGTAAGGATGCACAGGGAGTGCCTGTTTCTGATGCGATGCCGACTGTCAGGATTCCCGAAATGGTTGTGGGGGGAGAGATTTGATATAGTTGTGTTTATAGGATACACAATTGATGTAATTATGATACATTGTAAGCGTTATCTCCTTGATTTTAAAGATAAATTAATTTGGTACGTAATTTGCATTTATTAAGTATTATGCGATTTCAAAATACTATCAGAAAAGAAGTAATCATCAGAGGCACCGGACTTCATACAGGAAGAGAGATTAATCTGGTCCTTAAACCCGCACCAAGAGATGCCGGTATAGTTTTTATACGGACTGATAAGGGAAATCGCGAGATAAAAGCAAATGTGAGATCTGTTTCAGATACTGCATTTGCTACAACTCTCGCCGCAGACGGAGTAAGGGTAGGTACTGTTGAACACCTTTTATCAGCTCTTTCCGGTCTTAATATTGATAATGCGTATATCGAACTTGACGGTCCTGAGGTTCCGATAATGGACGGAAGCGCCATGCCTTTTGTTAATATGATAACTAATGCAGGTATGGCAAAACAGGCCAAGAGGGTGTCATGCTTAAGAATTCTTGAGCCTATAGTAGTTATTGAGGGAACGTGCCAAATTGCGGTAACTCCTTATGAAGGCACCAGGATAACGCACCGGGTCTCTTATACTCATCCGGCTTTTGGAGAACAGAGGATGGGGATAGATATAACCGGGACAAACTTTATCAATGAGCTTGCACCCGCGAGGACATTCGGGTTTTTGAGGGATGTTGAGATGTTGAGAGCCAGGGGACTGGCAAGAGGCGGCTCGCTTGAGAATGCAATAGTGCTCGGTGATAAAGAAGTTATTAATAAAGGCAAGCTAAGGTTCAGGGATGAATTTGTGCGGCATAAGATCCTTGACGTAGTTGGCGATATCTCATTACTGGGTATGCCGCTTTACGGCCATATAATAGCTAATAAATCAGGGCATACATTAAGCATAAAACTTCTAAAAAAAATCCTTCTCTCCAAGAGATCATGGGAAATTATCTCTGAGACACCGGCTGTATCTCCTGCTCTGGGCTTAACCGCGTAAGCTTTTATCTTAGATTTTTTTAAATCAGCAACCTTATTAGAAAATTTGCCTCGTGTAATATCCTCAATGGCAGTAAAATAAAAAAAAAGAGCTGTCCCATCAAGAGCCATATGACAGGACAGCTCGCATCCGCAACACTTTAAAGTAAAAAGTGTTATTTCTTCTTTTTCTTAGTAACGGTCTTTTTCTTGGTAACCTTTTTCTTTGCAGCGGCTTTTTTCTTGGCGGCCATTCTTTTTCACCCCCTTTCTTCTCACAGTATCATGAGATTAAACGTCACAGTCTTCCCAAAAGCAGGATCTTCTTTGCAGCGATCAGCTTTTTTAGTTGACGGTCTCCTGCCTTTTTCTTTGTTTTATATTCTAAGGCACTCATTAATGTATAGCGAATTGTTCTGCCGAATCTATTTTCAATTTCGCTTAAGATTTTTCCAATATGGTTAGAATCACAAACAATAAATAAATCTAAAGAAGGAAGATTTGTATCGTCTGCATAAGGCCCGTATATGAAAGCAGTTTTGGCTTCAGAAGCTTTTAAAACCGATTTGAGCGCGCCGGGAAGACCTAATGACTTGGCTATCAAACCCTTCAATTCAGGGAAGAGGGTCGAACTGGTATTAACCGTGAAATATTTCAGATTGCCTTCTTTTTCGCTAATTAGAAGGCCCATCTGGTAGAGTTTGTCAAGTTCTCTTTTAACCCCGGATGGATTTTTATTTGTGAGTCGGGCAATCTCTCTTACATAAAATTTCTCTTCAGGATTGTTAAAAAGCAATGACATAATATCAGCCCTGATTCCCGATGTGAAAAGTTTTTCTAACATATCTAAATACACTTTATAACAAAAAAATGCAGTTGTCAAGAAAAAAATACAAAAAAGAAACAAAGAGATACTTTTTGTAAACAATTTAATTGTTGCTGATAAGTATGCTATTGTTCCTCAAAAAAGAACAACCAGATACTAATGATATTAGTTTTGTCATAACGCTGACGCATCTATTTTTCTTATCAATTCAATTTTCGGAGATTAAAAGTTGTGTCTCTCGGCAACTGTGATATAATTAAATTATGAAGGAAGCGATGTTTTATGAAAAGCTTGATGGCCGGGCGGTAAAGTGTTTTCTATGCATGCATCACTGCTCTATTGCTGACGGCAAGCGCGGTATATGCGGTGTGAGAGAAAACAAGGACGGGACTCTGTACAGCCTTGTATACGGGAAAATGGTGTCAATGAATATTGACCCGATAGAAAAGAAGCCTTTATATCATTTCATGCCTGGTTCAAGGTCTTTTTCTATAGCAACTGTTGGGTGTAATTTTAAATGCCTTCATTGTCAGAACTACGATATATCTCAATATCCAAAAAAAGCAAACGATATTCCAGGAGAAGCTGTAACTCCTGAAGAAGTTGTTGCGGCAGCGGAAAGAGCGGGTTGTGAAAGTATTTCATATACCTATACTGAGCCGACCATTTTCTTCGAGTTTGTTTTTGATTGCGCGCGTCTTGCTCATCAGAAGAGAATAAAAAATGTTTTTGTAAGCAACGGGTATACTTCTCCTGAAGCAACAACAACCATAGCGCCTTTTCTTGACGCTAACAACATTGATTTGAAGGGCGATGACGCATTTTATAAAAAGGTATGCGGAGCCAGACTTCAGCCTGTTCTGGATACAATAAAGCTTATGAAGTCTCTTGGCGTATGGGTTGAGGTTACAACGCTTGTTATAGAGTCATATAATGACTCGGATGAATCTCTTAATAATATTGCGGACTTTATTAAATCTGTAGATCCGTCTATTCCATGGCATGTGACTAAATTTTATCCTACTTACAAGCTCATAGATGCGCCGTATACATCTGTAGAGACCCTTAAACGCGCAAGAGAGGCTGGGATTAAAAAAGGACTTAAATATGTTTATGAGGGCAATGTGCCTGGCGAGGGGGGTGAAAACACTTATTGCCCTGACTGCGGGGAACTGCTGATTGAGCGTTTTGGTTTTCAGCTTAGGCAGAACAGGATTGAGAACGGCCGCTGTTTTAAATGTATGACAAAGATTGAGGGAATATGGAGATAAAAACATGGACAGTAAACTGATAGACGAGATTCTTGAACTGTTATGGACGTTAAGGGAGCAGGGCTCAAAGAAATATGCTGACGTTGTTGTCGGGATAGGTGAAAGCGATGTTCCTGATGTTATCAGAAAGATGGAGATGGGCGGCCTTATTTCCGTATCAGATGATAATATAGAATTAAAAGAGAAAGGCGAAACCCGCGCCAGGGATCTGATCAGGAGGCATAGGCTTGCGGAGAGGCTTTTTCATGATGTTATGGATGTTGGGATGCAGGAGAGCGAGGAAACCGCTTGTGAGATTGAGCACGTTCTATCCCCGACTGTTACCGACAGCGTCTGTGCTTTTTTAGGTCACCCGCCGACCTGCCCTCATGGAAAGCCGATCCCGCGAGGAAAATGCTGTTCAAAATACAGGGCGGGAGTAAAGCCGCTGGTTGTGCGTTTAAAAGAGCTTGAGGTCGGCGCTAAAGGCAGGATTGTCTTTATAGTGCCTTCCGAGAACTCACGCATTGAACGTCTTGCCTCAATGGGGATCGTGCCCGGCAGTGTTTTAAAGCTGAAGAAGAAGAGGCCGTCATTTGTGCTTGAGATTGATGAGACTGTGTTAGCGGTGGATTCTTCAATAGTTGAAGATATATATGTCAAACAGATTTGATCTGTTTAACGTCACCCCCCCCTTTTTTGTTATAACTTTTTTTGCTTTCCCTGAAATTTTCTCAGGTATAATGTCTTATGCTTAAATGGTTTTCATATCTCATCTATTTCCTGTTCTTATGTCAAAATGTATACGGCGAGAAGCTTACGCTTGAGACGCTTGAAAGCAGTGGTGTGACGATAAGATATGAAAAAGCTTTAAAAAACGCAGCGCCTGATGTTGCGGCAGCTTACACACGTGCCAAAGCCGCGCTTGAGAAGAAAATGCATATTGACCTTACAGTCAAGCCGGTTATTGTCCTGATCCATACAGATTCTGCCTTCAACAGTATGGTAGGAGGGAATAAACTGGTTGCGGCATTTGCTGTTACGGGAGACAACTCTATATACATTGATTACCAGAAGATGCTGAAGACGCCGTTTGATCTTGAATTGACATTGACCCATGAACTCTGCCACCTTCAGCTTCACAATTATGTTCAGTCTGATAATTTGCCGAAATGGCTGGATGAAGGTGTATCACAGTGGGTCAGCGGAGGGATCGCGGATATCATTAATTTTGACGGGAAAAAGTTATTAAAAGAAGCTGTGATTTCAGGCAAGTATTTGTCTCTTAATGATATTACTTTTAATTTTCCTGCAGAACAGAACAAACTCATTCTTGCCTATGAGGAGAGCAAAAGCCTTGTCGAATATATAGATGAGGAATACGGCTCAGATAAGATCCTGCTTATTCTAAAAAACTTGCATGAAGGGGATGATATCAATATTGCGATATCCAATACCCTGCCAGTTTCTCTGAGCGCACTTGAGAATGAGTGGCACAAGCATCTCAAGGCAAGATATACGTGGTTCTATTTTTTTTCTGATAATCTCTTGTGGATATTGTTTGTCTTTGCCGCACTACTAACGGTAATAGGATACTTAAGGCTTAGAGTACGGATGAGGACGCACTTCAAAGATGAGGAAGAAGATGACGAGCCTTCTAATGAGTGACTCAATTTGTTTGAAGGCGGTGTTATGTCCTTTTCCGCGATTCATGAATCGCCGCCATTATTTCTTTGCGTGAAATATTCTTGTTCAAACCAGACACATCAAATGGTGAGCGGCGAAGAGGAGCTTTCGGCACAATGGAAAATATATCACCTTTTCGGCGGCGAATAATAATCTCCTCCTTTTTGGATTCTTCAAGGATATCTGCCAATCTTTCCCGCGCCTGAGAATAAGTGTATGTTTTCATTTATTCCACCACCTTTATATTGAGATTTCTTGCCACCCCACACATGCGGTCATCAAGGCTGATGAGCGGCATATTGTTTTCAATGCAGCATTGTAAATAATATGCGTCATAAGCATACACATTGAATTTTATAGCAATTTTTAAGGCATCATGTATTTTTACAGACATCAACTTGACAGCTATTCTATGGGAAATATCATAAGCCTTAATTACTTCCCGATCATTAAGTCGTCCTTTTTTTCTGACTGCAATCAATGCATTTCCAATTTCGTAAGGCAAGATCTCCGGTGAGAGTATTGTAGCTTCAAGTGTTTTATTAATAATCCAATCCCTATCGGATTCATTAAGTATGACTGCAAGAAATGCACTTGCATCAGCAACAATTTCCATGATTTAATTGTACAACTCAGTAATTTAGTTGTCAAGTAATCGAATTGCCTCATTAAAAAACGATACGAAAGAGGATCGTTGCCTCAAATAAGAAATCGATACGAAAAATAATCGAAAATAGCCTTCTGTAAGCAAAAGCGACAGGAGGCAGAAATGAGGCTGACGATGCAAGAGAGGAAG
>JACRPZ010000056.1 GCA_016222905.1 Nitrospirota bacterium | reverse complement strand
TCTTTCGGTATTACCGCGTCGTATATATAGCTGTAGAAACTGACCTGCCCGTAATCCTTCTTTATCATCGTCCCTCCTGACTTTATGTTTGCTTTATTTATGCAAACTTAATGCCAGTCTTTTTCAGCAGTCTCAACTTGCGAAGTATGAGCAACAATTGAAAACTGTTGCAGATCAATTGGCGCAATACGATGCTCAGTTGAAAAGAGGTGCCGAGCAATCTGAGCGTATGGAAAAGCTATTATCACGGTGGGAAAAGCAGGCCGACAGATATGATAGAATTCTTGAGAAATGGGAAAAACAATCCACGAAGTCAAGATGAGCATCATGCGCATTTACTTCTAACATTTCATTTAACTAATTTAACCAAATCTTTTCATTCTTTTGTGTTTATATTTAAAAAAAGATACCGCCTACGCCTTTGACATTTGGCTTAAGTTTTCTGTATCTTACATGTCATGATTGATTTACACACGCACTCCCTTCTTAGCGACGGGGAGCTTCTTCCCACAGAGCTTATCAGGAGGGCTTACATAACCGGTTATACGGCCCTGGCAATCACGGACCATGTGGATTCGTCAAATATGGACTTTGTTATCCCGAGGATTGTCGAGGCTATTAATGAAATTGCCGAGCATGTTCAGATAAAGGTCATAGCCGGAGCTGAGCTAACTCATGTGCCGCCTAAGCTTATAGGAAAACTGGTGGAAAGGGCGAGGGGGCTTGGAGCAAAGCTGATAGTCGTTCATGGAGAGACCGTTGCTGAACCGGTTACTCCGGGAAGTAACAGGGCAGGCATTGAGTCAGGAGCGGACATACTCTCACATCCCGGTTTGATCACGAAAGAGGATGCGCTAAAGGCGCTGGAGAACGGGGTGGCGCTTGAGATAACATCAAGAAAGGGACACAGCATATCAAACGGGCATGTTTTCAGGGTTGCTATGGAGACCGGGGCAATGCTTGTTGTAAACAGCGATGCCCATGCGCCTGAGGACCTGATAACGCCATACAGGGCAAAGATAGTCCTGCGGGGGGCAGGCGCTGAAGAAAATGCCCTTGAAGGGATATTCGCAAATTCGCAGAAAATCATAGAGAGAATAGAGCAGTCAGCAGCCCGCAGTTGATAATTAGAAGCATTTTTATATAACGGAGGAATTAATGCCAAAGCCGATCAAGAAGAGAATTGTAAAAAAGATAACTATTCAGGAGGATGAAGTAAAGAGCGCTCTTATGCATACGCTCGATGCTGCCAATGAGAGAAAAAAGCATCTGATTATAGCCCTGGCAGCAGTTGTCGGGCTAATCGCTATATATATTATCTTTTCTGTATATTCCGCATCTTCAAAGGAGAAGGCCTATGCCTTGGAGACGGATGCGTATAAGTATTACTACGGAATTGATATAAAAGAGAACTTAACCGAAAAGGAGAGATGGGGGAAAGCGCTTGAGCTATATAAGAAGTCTGTTGATATAAAGGCAACCCCGACAGCCCGGTTTTACCTTGGGAATTGTTACTATAATCTTGGCGATTTCGATAATGCCATAAAAGAATATACCGTATTTATTGACAACTTCAGGAGTCAGAAAGAGATACTCCCGGTTGTCTACCAAAAGCTTGCCTCAGCCTATTTAAAAAAGAATAATAATGCAAAGGCAATCGAGACCCTTGATAAACTTGCACAGCTAAACAACGGCATATTTAAAGATACCGCTCTGGCGCTTGAAGCCAGACATTATGAGACTGCCGGAGACTCAGGCAAGGCGATGGAGAAATATAAGGAGCTTGTTAAACTCTTCCCTTCTTCATCATGGAGTGCAGAGGCAAAGTCAAAGATCCCAAAAGAAGATGAAGCCAAAAAACCTGCGGATAAGAAGGATAAGTGAAATTAGCTTAAAATCCCTATTTATGCTGATTGAATATCTCTTCAAACAAGTGAGAGATTTTCTTAAATGCCGCGAGAACCGCCGGATCAAAGTGCTCCGGCATGGTCCTGCCGTCTCCCCCGGTGATGATCCTGCATGCCTTCTCGTGATCGAAGGCCGGTTTGTAGGGCCGTTGGCTGCGCAGCGCGTCGTACTGGTCAACGATCTTGACTATTCGTCCCTCAATGGGTATTTCTTCTCCCTTAATCCCCCGTGGATAGCCGCCACCGTTCCACCATTCGTGATGATTTAGAGCAATGGAAGCAGCGAGTTTGATATTTGGATAGGCTGAACCCGTGAGTATCCGCTCGCCGATAGTCGTATGCGTCTTTATTATTTCAAACTCTTCACGGGTAAGAGGCCCCGGCTTCAGCAGTATGCTGTCGGGAATCCCTATCTTACCTATATCATGCAGCATGCTGGAGAAGGTTATGGACTCAATAAAGTCCATGGGTACATTCATCACCTGTGCTATTTCTTGAGAATAGAACCCTATCCTCGCTATGTGGGCTCCGGTGGCTTCGTCCCGGAGTTCGGCCGCCGATGTCAGCCTGCCCACCATCTCAAGGCTCATGTCTTTGAGGTCCATAAGGGCGTGATCAAGCTCCATTGTTCTTTTCCGCACCTCATCTTCAAGTATCTGCTGATGCCTTATCATAAAGTCTTCGAATGCCTTGATCTTGAGAAGGTTCTTGACACGTATAGTCAATTCGGTCTGATCAATGGGTTTGCATAGAAAATCATTTGCTGAGACGGAGAGGCCTTTCAGTTTTGAGTGCCTGTCGTGAAGCGCTGTCACCATGATTATAGGTATGTTTGCTGTGGCCGGGTCTGCCTTTATAAGCCTGCATGCCTCATATCCATCCATAACAGGCATCATGATATCAAGGATTATCAGGGCCGGCCTGTATGAGCCGGCTTTCTGCACCGCCTCTTCCCCGTTTGCAGCAACTTCAATATCATAGCCTAACGGAATGAGCCACTGAGAGAGCATCCTGAGATTGACGTCCTCATCATCTACGATCAGTATCTTTTCCTTCATTTATCCAGCACCTCCCTTACCTTTTTCAAAAAGTCTTTCGGCACTACAGGTTTAAGGATGAAGTCAAAACCGGCTTCTGTCAGTTCGCTGGTCTTGATAATATCCATCGTATAGCCGCTCATAAAGAGGATTTTTGTCAGGGGACTCTCTTTCCTGATTGCCTCCCCCGCCTCTTTACCGTTTTTCTTAGGCATGATCATGTCAAGTATGACAAGTTGTATCTTGTCTCTGTTCTCTATAAATTTCGTGAGCGCGTCTTCTCCGTCCTCTGCGGTAATGACACTGTAGCCGTAGGCCTCCAGAACCATCCTTGACAATTTTCTCAGGGAAGCGTCGTCCTCTGCTATAAGTATCGTCTCGTTTCCGCCCTTGGCAGGGACCGCGGCCCCTGTCTTTTTTCCCAGGGTTGCTGCATCTTCAATGAGAGGTAGATATATTTTAAATTCAGAGCCTTGTCCCGGTTCACTGTAGACATTCATGTATCCATTATGCTGTTTTATTATTCCATAGGAAATTGCAAGGCCGAGCCCTGTTCCTTCCCCAATCCCCTTTGTTGTATAAAAAGGCTCGAATATCTTATTCCGAGTTTCCGCATCCATTCCATGCCCTGTATCATCAACCGTGATGAGAGCATACATTCCGGGTTTTCCATATCCATATGCTGCAGCATATTCATCGTCTAATTCCTGTAACCCGGTGGATATTGTCAGATGTCCGCCCTCAGGCATTGCGTCCTTTGCATTTATGGCAAGGTTCATCAGCACCTGTTCTATCTGCCCGGTATCTGCCATCACTATCAAGGGCCTGTCCGCAAGATTTAATTTAAAATCAATATTCTCTCTGATAATCCGGACAAGCATTTTCTGGATGCCGAGTATAGTCTCATTGATATTAACTGGCTTCACTTCCACAACCTGTTTTCTGCTGAAGGCAAGCAATCCCCTGGTGAGATTCGCAGCCCGCTCTGCAGCCATAAGCACCTCATTCATCTGTTCCTTTGAAAGATTATCGGCTTCCATTCTGTCCAGCAGCATGGTGCCATATCCAATGATCACATTAAGGATATTATTAAAATCGTGCGCAATGCCTCCTGCCAGTGTGCCGACTGCCTCCATCTTCTGGGCGTGGCGGAGCTGGGCTTCCAGTTTCAGCTTCTCCTCCTCAGTTTGTTTGCGCTCGGTGATGTCGCGCATGATGGTGGATAACCCATAGAGCTTCCCATCGGCGGTTTTGTGGGCAAGGATGACCTGTGAAATGGGGAATTCCTGGCCTCTGCGGTTTAACAATACTGTCTCGCCAGTCCACATCCCCTGGCGGATGGCTGTGGGAAAGCCTTCGGTCAAAACAGGATGGCTGGCAGGGTTGGGGATAAAGTCGGCGATAGAAGTGCTGGTGATATCTTCACTAACACCCACGCCGAGCAGAATGCGGGCGGCGGGGTTGAGATAGAGGAAGTGTCCGGCAGGGTCGCTGAACCCAACCAAGTCGGTCGTGGCTTCGATTATAGCAACCAAGCGGTCGCGTTCCACTTCAGCCTGCTTGTGTTCAGTGATGTCTCTTGCCGTGGATAAAACCCCTGTGACATTTCCTTCCGAATCCTTAAGCACACGGCACCACCAGGCCAGAAGGCGTTTTTCACCATCTTTTCGCCGTTGAAGGCTCTCCATATAAATAACATCATCACTTCCGCTAAACAAAGGCTGCACTATATTATGAGTTTGCTGTTCGCCTTCAAAATAAAAAGCTGCCTCCCTTCCTATAACATCATCACTAAAAAACTCATAACCGGCCTTATTTGCCCAGGTATATACCTTGTTCTTGTCAACTTCCATAATAATATCCGGGACAGCAGCCAATATTGCTTTATACCGCAAAGTTAAGGCTTGGAGGGCTTCTTCAGACCGCTTACGCTCTGTGATGTCACGGAAAGACCAGAGTCTCCCGACATTTTTGCCATCGCTCATGAGCGCGCAGGAATACCGTTCGAAAATGCGCCCGCCCTTAAGGTACAGAGTGTCAAAGCTGACCTTCTCCGACGCATACAACTCCTGGACCTTTTTAAGAAATGCCTCCGGATCAGCAAGCTGCGTGAGCACCTGCTCAAGGAGACGCTGGTCATCTTCAAGCCCCGTCATCGTTTTTGGAATCAGCCACAGCTCGAAGAACCGGGCATTTGCCCATAAAACCTTTCCCCTATGATCAACAGCCAGAATGCCATCGGCAGTGGATTCAAGCACAATCCGCAAGTGGCTCTCGCTTTCACACAGGACCGCCGCTCTCTCTCGCTCCTCCAGTATCTTCATGGGCTTGACCACCCAATAAAGAATCAGAAAAGACGCCGTAACGCATAATAGCAGGGCATCCGTCAGATCTATGAGGAAAGGGGACAGCCATGTTTCGATACGTATCCACCTGAAGACCGTCATAATGAGCAGTTCGGTGCACCCAATGGCCACCAGCAACTTCAGACCGATACGGAAATACGCGTTAATCGCTTTTTCAGGCAAACTCTTTTTCTCCCTTATTATCTAGTAGAAGCGCTCCTGAATATGCATCTCATGTGTTTCCATTTTTAAGTTTTTCCAGTTCCTCATACATCTTTTTCTCGCAGTCCGGGCATATGCCGTGACTGAATAAGACACCGGAATGATTGGTAATGTACGATTCTATCCGGTTCCAATACCCTTTGTCATCCCTTATTTTTTTGCACGAAGCGCATATGGGGAGCATTCCGCTTAAGGTCTTGATATTGGCAAGCGCTTCCTGAAGCATTTTGTTGCTCTTTTCGAGTTCTGAAGAATACCTCTGCAATGCCTCTTCAGTCTTTTTGCGCTCGGTAATGTCAGTGGAAATGCCTCCTATACCATATTCGCCGACTTGCAAATCCAACAGAGGAAATTTAACGGAAAGATATGAATGTTTCCCATCCGGTTCATCGTTGTTTTCATCAAAGTTGATGGCCTGCCGTTCAGCGATGACCCGCAGATCATTAGCACGGTGCAACGCCGCAATTTCAGGCGGCAGGATAACCTCGCGGGTCTTGCCGATCAACGTTTCTCGCGAAACGCCGAACAAAGACTCGAATTTGCGGTTAATAAGCAGAAATCTGCCTTCCGAATCCAGGGCATATATGAGTGAAGAACTGTTGTCAATGATGTCTTGCAGAAGTTTCTGGCTTGCAGCCAGTTTTTGCTCTGAACTTCTCAGGGAATTAACATAACTGTCTATCTCTTTTGAAAGCATACCTGATATTTTTAAAACAATAATAAATAAAAGCAACAGAGTTATTATTGTTGACACGGCAAATAACAGGACCTTCACTCCAATATATTCAATTATAAGGCTGTCCAGCCAGACGTTAAGAATAGTTGATAATAATATTGTGGGTATAAAGTAGCGGAGAAGCCGTGCATATACTGAAGGACCTGAAAAGAGGCGGAGCGGAAAACTCTCTTTACTCAGAGACGCTATCAATCCGGATGCAGAAAAAATAAAAGCAATGGATGTTGTAATGGCGACTGGTATTACTGTAGTCCCGTAAAGCATCGGGCTATGATATATATATGCCAGAAAAAGAAAAATGCCTATAATCAAAACAGCCGTGGCTGACCAGCCCGCGGAATCATCAGGCTTTTTATCTTTAATCCAAACTAACCGGAAGAGTGTAAAACTGGACAATAACAATCCAAAGGCGGTTAGAGGTGACATATGGCCTATGGGGCTATTGTTGAAAGTTAATAACCTCGCTCACTCAGGGATAAGCGCACGCTCTATGTAAGCCTCTTTGCCGGAGAGGAAAGCTGCAAGTATTAGAGTACTGAGCAAAAAAATGATAAAAGAACTAAGGATTAAAACAACTCTCACAGACATGTGTGCTTTTAACAAACGCAGGCAAGGGAGTGATAAACCAAGAAGGATGATGCACGATGCCGTGCTCGGCGCCATAGGTATATAATTTTTTCCAAAGCTCGCAAGAAGCAGGTTTCCGCTAATCCAGCCGGCAACTGCAAGAAGGCCCAACAGCAGCAATGCGAACGCACATAAGTTTACGACTGTTTTAAGTCTATCTGGCGGTATGTTGTTCATTCATCGATTTACATTAGGACTGGCTATGGCCATATCCGCAGTTATTATTCATTTATCCAAAACCTCCCTTACCTTTTTCAAAAAGTCTTTCGGCACTACAGGTTTAAGGATGAAGTCAAAGCCGGCTTCTGTCAGTTCGCTGGTTTTGATATTATCCATTGAATATCCGCTCGCAAAGAGTATTTTAATCCCGGGACTCTCTTTTCTGATTGCCTCACACGCCTCTTTCCCGTTTTTCTTCGGCATGATCATGTCAAGTATGACAAGTTGTATCTTGTCCCTGTTCTCCATAAATTTTGTGATCGCATCTTCTCCGTCCTCTGAGGTGATAACACTGTATCCGTAGGACTCCAGGACTATCCTTGCCAGGTTCCTCAGGGAAGCGTCGTCTTCAGCCACAAGGATCGTCTCATTTCCACCCTTTAGAGCGTCAGGGGTCTCTATCTCTTTTGCCAGAGCTGCTGACTCTTCAATAAGTGGCAGATATATTTTAAATTCAGCGCCGTGTCCCGGTTCGCTATAGACCTTGATATATCCGTTATGCTGTTTTATTATTCCGTAGGAGACCGCAAGGCCGAGCCCTGTGCCTTCGCCAATCCCCTTTGTTGTAAAAAAAGGCTCGAATATCTTATTCTGAGTCTCCGTATCCATCCCATGTCCTGTATCCGTAACCGTTATAAGGGCATACATTCCGGGCTTTCCATATCCATACGCTTCAACATATTCATCATCTAATTCCTGCATCCCGGTGGTTATCGTCAGGTGGCCGCCCTCAGGCATTGCGTCCTTTGCATTTGCGGCAAGATTCATCAGAATCTGTTCTATCTGCCCGGCATCAGCCAGCACTATCAAGGGCATGTCCGTAAGATTTAATCTAAAATCAATATTCTCTCTGATCATCCGGACAAGCATTTTCTGGATGCCGAGGATAAGCTCATTGACATTCAAAGGCTTCACTTCAACAGCCTGTTTTCTGCTGAAAGCAAGCAGCCCCCTCGTGAGATTCGCAGCCCTCTCGGCGGCAGTGAGCACCTCTTTCATTTGCTCTTTTGAAAGTGGATCGTCTCCTATCCTGTCCAGCAACATAGTGCCATATCCAATGATCACATTAAGGATATTATTGAAATCGTGCGCAATGCCTCCTGCCAGCGTGCCGACTGCCTCCATCTTCTGCGCGTGGCGGAGCTGGGCTTCCAGTTTCAGCTTCTCCTCCTCAGTTTGTTTGCGCTCGGTGATGTCCCTTACTATCTCTATCCCTGCCACTATATTCCCTTTTATGTCCCTTAAAGGTGATGCTGTAATCTCGACATGCAGTGTCCCCTTGCCGGTAGTCACAGCACGCTCCGTCTTATGAATATTTCCGTCCCTGAATGCCAGCGCGACAGGGCACCCTTCGCAAACGTGGTCTTTGTTCTCATATGCCTTGTAGCAGCGCTCGCCAACATGGTCACCGATTATATCTTTCTGGATTTTATTTTCGTAAATAATGTTAAAGTCGGTATCTTGGATACTGAGCCCTTCCCCCATTGAGGCGATTATGGCCTCCGATTTGTTTTTTTCATCGTGAGCTGTTACAAGCGCCGCCTGCAAATCCTCCTCTGCCTTCTTACGCTCTGTGATGTCAACATCTACTCCTCTATAACCCAGAAGGGCTCCTCTGCTGTCCAAGATCGGCGCACCGCTTGTTTCCAGTATAATTATGACGCCATTCTTATGCGTATTCGAATTGACATATTTTGCAAATGCTCTTTTTGTGGCAAAGACCTCAAAGGCCTCCTTCTTCATTTGTTCTCTCTTGTCGGAAGGATAGAAGTCATAAAAATGCTTTTTACCGACAATCTCTTCCGGATTGTAGCCCAGAATTTTTTCCACCACATGGCTTGCATAGGTATATAAACCGTCACTATTGACTTCCCATATCCACTCTTCGGTGCTTTCAGCTATCTGCCTGAAACGCTCCTCGCTCTCCCGCAGGGCATCATCCGCCCGCTTGTGCTCGGTGATGTCCATATATGTTCCCAGTATGCCGATAATCTCCCCCTCGAAATTGCGCAGAGGCAACTTGCTCGTCAGAAGCGTAATAATGTTCCCTTCGGGGGTCGTCTGGGGTTCTTCGATGAGATACTTGGTGACACCGTTCTCGATGACCTGACGGTCATCGCTGCGATACAATTCCGCCTGATCACGCCACCCCATCTGATAATCATCCTTCCCGATGATGTCCTTCGGATCGGCAAATCCCGCGTCGCGCGCAAACGCAGCGTTACAGCCCAGGTAAACGAGATTCTTGTCCTTCCAGAATACCCGCACGGGTATCGCGTTGATAATCCCTTCGATGAGCTGCTTTGATGCCCGTAGCGCCTCCACCGACTGCCTCCGTTCAGTGACATCGCGAATATTACATTGTGCCAGTATTGCCCTGTCGACCATATATATATCTGTGTAGATATGTTGCCCAGATTTGGTTTTGACCGGAATATCAGCGTAATTAAGAATGCCGCCCTTGTCCAAAGCCTGCATTATCGCCTGGAAATTACTTATATCGAGCGATACCCCGATATCCTGCAGCATTTTCCCGATGCTCTCTTCTCTGGAATAACCCAGTATTTTCTCGGTGGCAGGATTAGTATGGGTGATAGTCCCTTCTTGTTTGTCTATAAGCACTATCCCGTCGCTTGCGGTCTCAAAAACACGTCTGTAGCGTTTTTCAGACTCTGTTAACAGGCCTTCCAGCCGCTTGTGCTCGGTAATGTCCTCGATGGCAAGGAGGATTATCGGCAGGGCGTTCTTCTTTTCCCTGATCTTGCAGGCATTAAGGAGCATGGTTTTCTTTCCGATGCTCTCAAAATTATGTTCAATTTCGAAGTTATCAACTGTGTTGTTCTTCGGAAGAATATCCTCAAGCAGCACGCGCAGATGTGGGATATTCCATTGTTCGTTTCCAAGATCGTATAAGAGACATCCTATAGTCTCTTCGGAATTTACTTTAAAAATCGTGTAGAAACTGCGATTGGCCGACAGAACCCTAAGGTTTTCATCCAGTATGAGAATAGCCTCGCGAACTGTGTTAAAAATGTTCTTGAAATAGTCTTCCTGGATTAACATCTATTTTCCCTAAAGGCAAGAGAACTGACTGAGCAATTTTGATACCATATTTCTGGTCAGCACTTTCTAAGTTTCTTGATCATAAGATTAAGATATAGAGTCAATCTATAGTTACAGGCTATCAAGTATTAAAGCGCTTGTCAATATAATGATAAAGGAAGTGAGCCTTGCGGAATCGGCTTTTTTCACTCTCTTTTTCATTTTAGCTAACCTTTCGGTGTGTCAACTGAATCGGGGGAACTCCAGGGCTTTTATACGAGAGTGTGTATGTCAATTAAATAACAGGAGAGAGGATGTACGAAGGAAGAGCAGTATCAAAACTAATTTGCAACTATGCTTAAATCCCTGCTCTTGAGTATTGGTTTGAGATTGCCTGAAATACCCTTTTCCCTGTCTCTGGGGATCAGGATGGTCTCCCCTGCCTTGACTGAGGCTAACTTCTTTAACGGGTTCAGGTTAAGAATTGCCTGAGTATGGGTCTTAAGCTGTTTTGCGATCTTCGCGATGGTATCGCCCTTTTTTACCTTGTATAATTCAACGTATAAAAGATCATCTTCGCCGGCGCCTGATAGATTGGCCAGAAACATCTCCTTTGTGCCGTAAGGAATTCTTACCGCGTAGCTTGAGACATTCGTCGGAGTATACCAGTGATTTAATTCAGGATTCAGCTCTTTTATTGCTGACGTCTTGACGCCGGTGAATTCAGCTATTGCCGCCAGATCCATAGGGGTATCGATCTCCACGGTATCATATTTAAAAGGTTCTTCGTAATTAATGTCATAAAAGCCGAAGCTCTCAGGGTCTATTGCAATGGCGGTGGCCGCTATATAAGACGGCACATAGTTCTTTGTCTCTTTTGCAATATAACCTGTATTTCTGATCCGCCAATAGTTTGAGTTATTGAGCTTTTTAAGGGCATTGTCTATCCTGCCTTCACCGGCATTGTAAGCTGCCAGTGCAAGGTTCCAGTCACCGAACCTTTCATAAAGTTCGCTTAAATATCTTGCGGCAGCCGCGGTTGATTTTACAGGGTCGCGCCTCTCATCAACCCACCAGTCTATCTTTAAGCCGTATCTTTTTGCGGTTCCGGGAATAAACTGCCATGGCCCCGAGGCCTTTTTAGGCGAATAGGCATCTGTTCTAAAGCCGCTCTCTATTAAAGGAAGGTAAGTAAGCTCAGGGGGAAGCCCTTTTTCCGTAAATATCCCGGACATCATCCCGACGTACTTTCCGGCGCGTCCTAAAAGCTCCTTGAATGAACTCTTCCTTTTTTCTGAATATAGATTTAAGCTGCTGCTGACCGCTTTATTAAAGCCGAAATTTCTATAAAACGCCTCAATAGTTGGCATCTTTATCTCAATAGATTTGAATAAAACAAAGGAATAAGGGTTATTGTCAGGAGGAGTTAAAGAAGGCGATGCTGAAGATGCGGGCGAATCCTCCTCTTTTAGAAGAGGGGCGGAAGTGAAGTCATGCTTTGCAGTGATAGAAGTAATATTTAATTTGTATGGGGGCGGCTTGTTTAGTTTGTAGGACAATCCCGTTAATGCCGGAATAGCCTGCTGCAGCGGCTTCAAAGAAAGCCCGGCGTTAAGCGCGGAATGCTCCATAGCATGGGCTGCTGTTCCGCTTAAAAAAATGGCTAAAAGAGTAAATTTCAGGTATTTCATGGTATTAATACAAATAACTTAACGGCATCTTGTTTGTCAAGCTTTTGAAAGTGCGCACATACTGGTGCTTTTTTTAAAATAGAGAGGGAATCTATGAATAACTATCGTTATTAACTGATAAGGTCCTTGTTGACCTTTATCTCCATCTTGCGTTTTATGCCTTCAACATAGGCCTTGAGAGCCTGGCTGTTTTTGGAGTTGCGGAAGGCTTCGGCAATCTGGTTATTGGACTGTTTCAGTGAGTCAATGGTCTGCAGCTCCGTTGAACTGAATTCAACCGTTTCCTGTATCAAGCGGCTCATTTTAGTAAAAAGCAGGTCATTCTTAAGCTGCTCCTCAAATGTCTGCGGGGTCAGGCGGTTAAGCTGAAGGGATCTTTCATAGATGTTCTGGTCAAAGACACCATTTCTTTGGAAATAGGGCAATTGCAATATCTCGTTCTGAAGCTCTTGTTCGGTTACAGTTATGCCGGCTTCCTGTGCCGCCATTACAATGACCTTCCTGTCAATAAGCGCATTAAGGACATTCTCTTTCAGGTTAAGCTTCTTAATCTCCTCTTCGTTAGGATACATCTCCTTGACACGTTTATATTCATTATCATATGCCCTCCAAAATTCTTCGACAGGGATGGGCTCTCCTTTGATCTCGGCTACGATTCCAGCCCTTTCAGAAGAAGGGCCGCTTCCGCCTATGCCCCAGAAGACAAAGGTGATAATTATCATAAATGTCACCGCGCCTAACACGAAGACACTGAAGAACTTATGGCTGCCCATTACTTTTAGCATGTTCTAATATATCCTAATGGCCCTCAAAAGGGCAAGTTTTTATCTTTCGTAGACTTCGGCGAGTATTTTACCTGCTCCTTTTGAGAGGAGGTCTTCGGCAAGCGCTGTGCCGAGGGATTCTGCTTCTTCGGGCGGCCCTTCTATGGATTCCCGGATTATCCTGTCTCCTGATACGCTGCCGACAAGACCTTCAATAAATAAAGATGGGATTGATGTTGCGTCCTTATTTATTAATCTCGCATGTCCGGCTATGGGAACCTGGCAGCCCCCTTCGAGCTTCTTCAGGAACGCCCTCTCTGCCTTTACGCAGACTGAGGTCTCGGCATGGTCTAAAGCCTTGACGAGACTGTTTGTAAATGCATCATCCTTCCTGCACTCTATTCCCACTGCTCCCTGACCTACTGCGGAGAGACTTAAATCCTGCGGGATGACCTGCGTGATCCTCTCTGCTTTGCCGAGCCTTTTTACCCCTGCAGCGGCAAGAATGATCGCATCAAATTCTCCCTCATCGAGCTTTCTTATCCTTGTATCAACATTTCCCCTGAGCTGTATGATTTTAAGGTCAGGGCGTTTGCTCATGATCTGGCAGATTCTTCTCAGGCTGCTCGTTCCTATCCGCGCCCCTTGAGGCAGGTCTTCAAAGCTTTTTATCTTTGCGCCGGCCAATAAAGCGTCCCTCGGGTCTTCTCTCTCGCATATGGCGGCAATATGAAGCTCTTCAGGAAGGTCGGCTGGGACATCTTTCATGCTGTGTACGGCGAGATCCGCTGTTTTCTGTAAAAGCGCCTCTTCTATCTCCTTTACAAAGAGACCTTTGCCCCCGACTTTGGCAAGCGGAACATCGAGGATCTTGTCCCCTGTGGTCTTTATCTTATTAAGTTCTACCTTGAGCCCGGGATTTCCGGCTTCAAGCTGGGCCTTTATCCATTCAGCCTGCCATAGCGCAAGCATACTGCCGCGTGTTGCAATTATGATCTTATTCTTCTTCATTCTCTTTTTTTACCTCAAGTGCATATAGTTTTCTGACAGTATCTATCAGTAATTCTTTATCCTCATCTTCGGATTTAAGCGCAGATGTGGGGGGGTGAATTAATTTATTTACTATTGAGATGGTCAAATACTCAATGGACTTTATCTGCTCTTCTTCCATCGGCCCGAGCTTCTTCAGGGTCTTTTCAAGTTCATCTTTCCTTATCGCCTCTGCTTTATCCCTGAGCGCAACAATTGTAGGAACAGCGGAGAGAGATTCCTGCCACCTGAGAAATGACTCCACCTCTGATGTTACAATGTTCTCAGCCTTCTGAGCCTCCTTCTTTCTCTCTTCTTCATTGACGTCAACAATGCCTCGCAGGTTATCAATATCGAAACGGTAGACATTATCAAGCTTATCAATCTCAGGGTCAATGCTTCTCGGGTCCGATATATCAATTATGTAAACCGGCTTCTGTTTCCTTGCCTTCATAACTCCGTGTATGTCTTCTTTGGTCAGTATATGTTTTCGAACATCAACTGCGGAGATTATTATATCTATATGTTTAAGTTCTTGCATATATTCTTCGAACCTGACAGTCCTGCCGTTAAACTCTGCGGCCAGTTTCTCGGCCCTCTCGTAAGTCCTGTTTGTGACTATTACATCCTTTACCCCGTTGTTTATCAGGTGTTTTGCCGCAAGCTCTCCCATTTCGCCTGCGCCGATAAGGAGGAAGGTCTTTGTGGACAGGTCGTCAAATATCTTTTTTGCCAGCTCAACAGCGGCATAGCTGATGTTGACAGCCCCTTTCCCTATGCCTGTCTCTGTTCTCGTCCTCTTTGCTACAGAGAAGGTCTTCTTCATCAGCTTGTTAAGAAGAGCGCCCGTAGCTTTATTCTTCAGGGAGAAATCAAAGGCATCCTTTATCTGTCCTAATATCTGAGGCTCGCCCAAGACCATTGAATCCAGCCCTGACGCAACCCTGAATACATGCCGAATCGCCTCGCTGCCGTGGAGAATAAAGAGCGCCTCCTCAAGCGCTTTCTTAGGCACATTATGAAAACCGGCTAAGAAATCCTTGATGCCCTCTATGCCTGAATCAAGGTCTTTGACCCCTGCGTACATCTCCACCCTGTTGCAGGTGGAGAGTATGACATTTTCGGACGTCAGGCCGGAGGCCTTTAGAATTTTTAAAGCCTCTCCGAGCTTCTCATTATCAAAAGCGAACTTCTCTCTAACTTCAATGCTCGCTGTTTTATGGTTAAGGCCGATGACTAAGATCTGCATAGTTTAAACAGGATCCAACAATCGTTATGGCAATGGGTGATTTAATTAAAAACGTGAATTCCTTTCAAGAGTAATGTAACGCCGAAAAAGGTAAACATAACCAGGGCAAAGCCCAGTATAGAGAGGATGGCAGCTTTTTTACCCCTCCAGCCAATTGAGAGCCTGAGGTGCAGCACAATTGCATAAATAAGCCATGTTATAAGTGACCATACTTCCTTTGGGTCCCACCTCCAGTATGTGCCCCATGCGGTATTGGCCCAGATAACTCCTGATATTATGGCAAGGGTCAAGAGCGGGAATCCCATAGTTATCAGATGATAGTTGATCTCCTCAAGGGACTGAAGGCTCGGGAGTTTCAGAAAGAGTCCGCTCAGGCGCTTTGATTTTACATATCTCTCCTGTATCAGGTACATGATGCCGATGCCGCATGCCATTGCAAAGGCAGCATTCCCCATAAAAGCCAGAATTACATGAATTCCAAACCAGTAACTTCTGAGCAAAGGGCTGATCTCTTTTATCTCTCTTGGGAAGATTGAGGAGGAGAGCATAAAGATCAGGACGATAGGCATTATAAAGGAACTGAGCAGGCCGAGCTTATAGCGGTATTCATGTAAGAGGAATAGGAGCACGATACACCATGACATGAAGGATGCCGCCTCATGCAGGTTTGTGACAGGAATATGTCCGCCCTTGATGTATCTGGCGATAATATTTACGGAATGAAAGAGAAATCCAGCTAAAGCAAGATAGCCGGTGGTTTTTGAAACGGTCTTCCGCCGCCTGAAAAGCTCAATAACGCCCATGATCGCAGCTATAAAATAGAATGTGAGCGCTAATTCAAATAAAAGAACATTTATTTCCATTATGGATTAAGTTCGTCAGGGCGAATTAAAAGCATCCGAGGTCGCAATTCCTGACCTTTATCTTTAAGTTGTCCGCGGCCTTTCCGGCTTCGCCGTAACTTACGTTTATCTCTTCTGCAATCTTTCTCAGCGCGGCGCAGGTTATTATACCATTTGAAGCCGTATTTTTAATCCTTGTCTCTAATGATTTTTCTTTTGACATGGGAGAGGAATTCACCAACCTCACCTTCCTTGTTTTTCAGATTTATCCGGAAGAATACGGCGTGTTCCGGGAATATGGCGGTTGAAAAGTCCGGCTCTTTACTCTCTTTATCCGAATTGATGATCACTATTTCCGCCCTTTTGCAGACTTCTGCGGCCGACGGCTTGATCTCCCCATCCGGATTTATGATGAATATTAGCAGAGAGGGATTTAAAAAATCCACAGGACTATTGCCTTCAACAACAACTCCTTTAAGTCCGTAAAGCTTGCTGAAAGCAATGTCCAGGGCATCTTTGAGCCCGTCTCGCGTGCCTTTGATCCAGACGACCTTTTCAGCACCGGCTTCGAACATTACAGCAGTGTCTTTGCCTTTTTGATTCAGTATCTCAAGGTCATCTATAATAGAGGTATACATCTCGGTCTTTGTGAATTTGACCGCCCCAAAGCCTTTAAGCTCATTCAGAAGAATCGAGCATAGCGTTGTCTTGCCAACATTGCTGTGAGAACCTGTAACAGATATAATGGAGGGCGAATTGCTATCGCTCATAAATTATTTTACTCGGATGGATGTCAATTCCTCCAGCGGCACTGTGTCATCCGTAAGTTAGACTTCATAGAGGCTTTCCGGTCCTTCCGGGCCTTGTGCGCCGGCGGTAGTACTTCTCCTTCTCATCCTCTGAAAGAAATTCATACGACTTTGAGACGAAGGATTCAGTTCAAGCTATCACCGCCTCCACAGGAAATCAATATCAAGACACTAAGAATAAAAAATAATTTTTTCATAATGCTCTCTTTCTTCTTGTTTTTCTCTTAACAGTTATTTCGTTAATTGTTTAAAGTATAACTGTAATCAACCGGACAATCAATATAACTTACAGAATATAACTTACAGCATAATTGAATAATTAGGGGCACATCCCATATTTCTCTATCAGTCTTTTTTCTTTAGTCTACCGGGAGATTTTACCGCAAAACTTCTGTTAAGTTTTCTTTCTACGCCGCTGACGAACTTTATGCCCGCGTTACCGCAAGCGCCCGTAACAAAGATAATGAAGGGAACAAGACAACTTGACACAATTTTCCAAAGTCGGCTGAAAGGGCGGCTACTTCAGTTTGTCGATGAACTGGTTTGATCTTTTCAGTATTTCTTTGAGCACGCCGGAGTGATGGAGCAGTCCCCGATAGTATCCGGCAATATGCAGCTCGTCATAAAGATCATCAAAAGCGCGGAGGAGCTTCCCGTTATGCACAGAGACATATTTCTGCAATGCCTTGCGGTATTCTTCAACCTTCCTTGGTAGTTCCTTGCGGGTAAGCCCGTGTTTTGTCTGCAAGTGAAGTTCGATGGCCTTCAATACGCCGAGATATGCCACCCCACAGGCTGATTTGACATATTTCTCATCAGTATAGCGGGAATCTTCTATAGTAGATTTACTCAAAAGTTCCCTGGCATTGGCGATATATCTTTTTGGCTCCTTCATGGCTTCAGTATAACATATTTCAAAAAAGTGGTCCCCGCCTTCATGCCTCGCATTTCATGACGAAGCATGAGACCACCGCCTCCTCTACTAATAATGTACCCGCTATCAGAAATAAGCGGTTAAGTAGAATCTGTTTATAAAATTGTCATTTTTGCCGTTGTCTGTTATCACTCCGGCGGCTCCGTCCGGCTTACTGTTGGCTTGCCTGTGCCCGATGTTTGGGTATCAGGAATCTTCTTGAACAACCCCCTTTCCCCTTTATTAAGGGGGAATAAAAAAGATTCCCGATCCCGATGCTCGGGAGGAATGACGGCCTTTTGTGAAGTTCAAGCGCCTTATAAACAGACTCTAAGTAGTTGCAACCTCCTGCAATTACTTGAAATATTAAGCATAAAGCGAGTAAAATTTAACTATCGGAGTCTAAATATGGCAAAATCATGCTGTGAACCCTCAAGAGACGCAAGGATAAATCAGTATCAGCTCGAAAAGTGGCATGTCAATGAGACTGAGCTGAAGACCTTTAAGGAAGATGACAGGCTCTATTCCACTCTCTATATTGAAAAAGAGAGAGACGGCGTGCACCTTCTTATTGATCCTGAATATCCTAACTGGATGAGTGTAAACCGGACAGGTCTGGAGATAATGAAACTCTGTGACGGCAAACACACACTGTCCGATATTCAGCGTGCTTTTTCAGACAAATACGGCGCAAGCAACGGCAAAACAGAAGATATCAGCAAAGAGGTTTCGGACTTTATAAGCGCAGCCGGGACGCTGGAATTTATCTCCGATGCGCCGTTTGCCAGATCGGAATATACGGGCAGGGACAAGGCGATCGCGCCTGACAAGCTGGAAGAGCTATGGATATATACAACGCTTGCATGCAACCTGAAGTGTAAACACTGCCTCGTAAGCGCAGGCAAAAAGCTCGAAAGGGAACTTACCACGGCGGAGATAAAAAAACTCGTTGACGACGCTATAGAGCTTGGAGTCAAACGGTTTTATATAACAGGCGGAGAACCCTTCATTAAGGATGATATATTTGAAGTAATTAAATATATTACCGTGGAGAAGGCTAAAGAATTAATCGTGCTTACAAACGCCACGCTCTTTGATGACAAGAAGATAGCAGCTCTTGATAAATTAAAGAGCCCGAGACTCATTCTTCAGGTAAGCCTTGAAGGCCCTGATGCTGAAACCCATGACAGTCTGCGCGGGGAAGGGACATTTAACAAGACCGTAGACGGCATTAAAAGACTTATCAGCATCGGCATAATCCCCATCGTATCTACCGCTATCAGCAAATACAATGAAGATAAAATAAAAGAAACCTCCGAATTCCTGTCCACACTCGGCGTAAAAGACCACCATATGCTCTGGATGCATGCCAAGGGACGAGGCGCAAGCAACGTGGAAGAACTTTATGTGCCTCCTGAGAAAATAACGCAGATAATGAAGGAGCAGAGATCAGTATATGAAGAGCAGGAGGTAATAGTTGACAATGAGGAATCCCTTAAGGCGCGCGTGCGCTATAAAAGGGGGAGAAAGAATGACCTCTGTAACAACTGCTATGAGAAGATATGTGTCAATGCGGACGGACATGTTTATCCGTGCGGTTCGCTTAACGGCGACAGCCGCTTTGACGCCGGCTCCATACTGGAGAAGCCGTTAAAGGACATCTGGCTGAATTCGGATGTCATGAGATGCGGCAGGGGCAACAGCATACAGGACAAGACAGAATGCAGCGCCTGCAACCTCAGGTTCTTCTGCGGCGGCGGCTGCACATCTCACAGTTTTTATTCAAGCGAGGTTGATACAGGCAAGGGTTCAATAAAGGCTTTAGACCCTTACTGCTCTACATATAAATCCCTATTTGAGGATATCCTGTGGGATATGGCATCAGAAGGCGTGGTAGCAGAGAACATTGACGGCTATATGACGCCGAATGTATTCAATGCCATGGACTCAAAGCTTCCCTCATATCTTGATAACTCTGTTAAATCAATAGATGCCAAAAATGAAGTGGGGTGTTATCACTGCTCCTGCGTGCTGGCTATTGATGTTGAGGATGATGAGAACGTCTGCAAGCCTGAGATAAAGGGCCATGTAACAAAGACGGTCAAGAAGAAATTTTCAAAGGCTGCAAATGCGCCTGTTGAAGATTACTACTGCCCTACAGGATATAGCCCTGAAGACCTTAAGCACATCCCGAACGAGGTCCTTGAGGTGTCATACGGATGCGGCAATCCTGCCGCGCTTGCCGATATTAAAGAGGGAGAAACGATCCTTGATCTCGGCTCAGGCGGAGGCATTGACTGCTTTATTGCCGCCAAAAAGTTAGGGAAGAACGGCAGGGTAATAGGAGTGGACATGACTGATGAGATGGTCGATAAGGCAACAGAGAGCGCAAAGAAGGTTGCTGAATCCCTCGGTTACAGCAATGTTGAATTTAGAAAAAGCGATATAGTCACACTGCCTGCTGAGGATAATTCAATTGACCTTGTTATCTCCAACTGCGTCATAAACCTGACAGAGGACAAGACTGGCGTGCTTGGTGAGATATACAGAGTGCTTAAGCCGGGCGGCCGGTTTGTGATATCCGATATAGTCTCTGATAAACCTGTTCCGGGATATATGAAGAGGGACAAAGAGTTATGGAGCGCCTGTCTTTCAGGGGCGTTAACAGATAAAAGATTTAAATACTCCGCTGAAAAAGCCGGTTTTCCTGATGTCTCTCTAACTCGGAATTATCTTTACAAAAAAGTTGAGTATCTTAATTTTTATTCAGTTACAATGAAGGGTTCCAAGCCTAAACCGCAGGGAACCAAATGTTCCTGCTGCGGATAAGAAGAAAATACAAGATAACACACAATATAACTAAGGGGAAATAATTATGAGAGTCACATTAATCAACTCACAGGTGCTGGACGGTAACAACGTTGTCCCGCCGTTAGGTCTGATGTATGTGGCAGCCATGCTGGAGCAGGCAGGCCATACTGTTCAGTGTTTTGACGCAGACCCTGAATATCACGATACTATTATTAATGAGATCAAGGCGTTCAAGCCCGAGCTTATTGGCCTGGGATTTCTGACCGTGGGATACCAGAAGTCTTTAACTATGATGAAGAAGCTGAAGAAGGAGATCCCTAATGTGCCGTATTGCCTCGGCGGAGTTCATACAACAGTAAAGCCTATTGAGACGATGAATGAGTTCGGAGCTGATTTTATAGTTATCGGCGAGGGCGAGGCAACAATGGTTGAGGTCTGTGAAAAGCTCGGAAAGGGCGAGGGACTCAAGGGTGTAACAGGGGTCATGTACAGGGAAGACGGAAAGATAGTTGACAACGGCAGGCGTGACCTGATTCAGGATCTGGACACCATACCTTTCCCGGCGCGCCATCTTATAGATATGAAGCCATATTTAATGCCGCCCGGCATTATCAGGGGCTATGCTACCGAAAACCAGACGACCATTGTTACAAGCAGGGGCTGCCCATACAGGTGTATCTATTGCGGCAGCCATAATATTTTCGGAAGAAAGACGAGGAGGCGTTCCGTCAAGAATGTTGTTGACGAGATAGAGCATCTCCATAAGACTTACGGCATCAAGGGAGTGTACTATTGTGACGACACCTTTACTCTAAACCAGAATTGGGTCAGGGAGTATTGTGAGGACATTATGCGGAGGAATCTCGGTGTTGTATGGGCCGGACAGTCCAGGGTAGACCAGACCGATGAATCTCTAATGAAGCTGATGAAGGAGTCCGGGCTTGTTCAGCTTGACTTCGGCGTTGAAAGCGGTTCTCCCAAGATATTGAAGGTGTTAGGCAAGGGCGGCCACGGCGACAGGACAGAGCAGATCAAGAAATCCTTCGCGCTCTGCAAGAAACTCGATATAAGGACGCTTGCCACATTCATTATCGGCAACCCTGAAGAGACGCGTGAAGATATAGAGATGAGCTATCAGGTCGCAAAGGATATTGAGGCTGATTATACGGCATTCTATTTCCTTACGCCTTACCCCGGAACGGACATATATGATATGGCCATAAAGAACGGCTGGCTAGACCCGAATATCCCGTTCTCTGAAAATTGGGCGCACAGACAGCCTGAGCTCCCGCTTATGGCGATAACATTCAAGAAGGAAGAGCTGAGGGATATCCGCAAGAGGATGCAGAACCATTTCTTCAGGAAGAACTACCTTACGCGCTCAGGAAATGTCAATTTCTACTCGATTCTCATGTCAATAGCGATGAAGAACCCGCTGATATTCTTTACAGCTATCGGAAAATGGCTCAAGACAGGCAGGCTCGATTATGTTGTTGAGACGCTCAATGCGGAATACTGGCGGATAAAGAAGTACGCAGGCACAGGGTAGAAGAGTACAAAGAACTTCGCGTTCCTCCTTACTTTGCAACCTATAACATGTCCGGATGCTGAACGATTACTTCAAAAAGATGAAGGGGGAGGCAAAATCCCCTCCTGCTGTCAGCCTCTCTGAGATTGCATGGTCATGGATCGGCGCATTTTCAGGCATAGCAATAGTCGCTTATCTGCATTTTAATATCCTATCCAAAACCGACCTTTCACTGATTGTCGGCTCTTTTGGAGCTTCAGCAGTTCTAATATACGGCGCGGTAAAAAGCCCTCTGGCCCAGCCGAGAAATCTTTTAGGCGGCCATGTATTTTCAGCAGTCATAGGTGTAGCATCTTACCAGATTTTGGGAGTGCATATGTGGCTTGCATCTGCAATAGCAGTAGCCACAGCTATTGCTGTCATGCATGCGACAAAAACACTTCATCCGCCGGGCGGAGCAACTGCCCTTATAGCTGTCATAGGGGGCGAGAAGGTACATGACCTGGGATATTTGTATGCGATCATCCCTGTAGGCGCCGGGGCTGTGATTATGCTTGCGATTGCGCTGGTCATAAATAACCTGCCTCGCAGCCGTAAATATCCCGAGTTCTGGTTTTAAGAGAGTATTAAAAGGATACTCTTATAAGATTGTGATGCTTTTATTTTGCCGGATTAATCTCCGCAGTATTCTTCTTTAATATTGCCTGCTTCTTATAATATTTATCGAGAAATGGGCGTTAGCGTATCTGTTAAAGATGATGAAAAATGGTTATAATGATTATCAAATCCACCTATAATTCGAGAATGCTTAAAACTTATTTAAAACAAATTGCTGAAACCAGCAAGCGCGGCGACGCAAGGGAAGAAAGTTATTACCCTGTCCTGAAAGACCTGTTTGAAGAATATTGCAGTTCAATCGGCAAGAAAAAGAGTCATGTAACTGTACTGCCGAAAAAGACAGAGGCAGGAAATCCTGATTTCAGGATATGGGACGGCAAACAACATATAACAGGATACATTGAGGCAAAAGACCCCTCAGTTGAAAACCTTGACCGTATAGAAGATTCAGAACAGCTTAAAAGATACCTGCATACCTTCCCAAACCTGATACTTACAAATTTCCTTGAGTTCAGACTTTACCGTAATGGACAGATGATTGATAAAGTCCTTATCGGCAGACCTGTAATACTCAATAAACTGAAAATCACGCCAAGCGTTGAGAAGGAAGCTGAACTTCTTCAGCTATTTGAAAAGTTCTTTTCCTTCTCCATTCCAAAAGTATATAACGCCAAGACCCTTGCAATTGAACTTGCCAAAAGAACACGGTTTCTTAAGGATGTTGTAGCGTTGGCATTTGAAGGAGATAACGCCCCCCATCCCCCTCTTAATTTAAGAGGGGGCGAAGGGGGAGTTATTCAGGGGTTCTATACAGCTTTCAAAGAATACCTTATCAGCAGTCTCACAGAGGATGAATTTTCTGACCTTTATGCACAGACAATTACTTATGGATTGTTTGCAGCCCGTACCCGTTCAGAGAATGGCTTTAACAGGAAACTTGCCTATGACAATATCCCTCAGACAATCGGCATCCTGAGAGATGTCTTTCAATTTGTTTCATTGGGGTCGCTTCCGCAACAGATGGAATGGATCATTGATGACATTTCAGAAATCCTGTCTGTCACGGATATAAACAAAATCCTTCATGAATACTTTCATGAGGGCAAGGGCAAAGACCCCATCATACATTTCTACGAAACATTTCTTACAGAGTATGACCCCAAAACGAGGCAGATGAGGGGAGTTTATTACACTCCTGAACCTGTTGTTTCCTATATAGTCCGTTCCCTGCATAGCATCCTGAAAGAACAGTTCAATAAACCTGATGGATTCGCAGATAAAAACGTGACCGTATTAGACCCGGCAGCAGGAACGCTGACCTTTTTAGCAGAGACTGCAAAACTTGCGGTTGATGAGTTTGTTTCCAAGTTTGGAGAGGGAGGCAGAAAGAATTTTATCAAAGACCATATCCTGAAAAACTTCTATGCCTTTGAATTAATGATGGCACCATATGCTATCGGGCATTTGAAAATGTCCTTCCTGCTTGAAGAATTAGGATATAGGTTGCAGAAGGATGACAGAGTGAAGCTCTATCTTACCAATACCCTTGAGATGGAAGAGCTGCCAGAAACAAAACTTCCTGGAATGTCATCTTTGTCTGAGGAATCACACCTCGCAGGAAAGGTAAAGAAGGAACAGCCGATATTGGTAATTTTGGGAAATCCTCCGTATTCGGTAAGTTCTGTAAATAAATCTGACTTTATTGAACAGGAGATGGATGTCTATAAAGAGGATGTCAGAACTGAGAGAAACATTCAGCCTTTGTCGGATGACTATATAAAATTTATCAGATTTGCACATTGGAAGATTGAACAAGACGGCAAAGGGATAATAGGAATGATAACAAACAATTCCTACTTGTCAGGGCTGATTCACAGAGGCATGAGGAAGAAACTTCTTGATAGCTTCGATGATATTTATATTCTGAATCTTCACGGTAACAGCCGTATCGGAGAAAAAGCGCCTGATGGAAGCAAGGATGAGAACGTCTTTGACATTCAGCAGGGCGTTTCTATCGTCTTATTCATCAAAAAAGAACGGAAAGGGAAAAAATGCAGGATCCTTTATCATGATGTCTATGGATTGAGAGAGAACAAATACGGTTTTTTGGGCAAATCCGATTCTTACACAACGAAGTGGAAAACATTAAAGTCTGTCGAGCCATATTACTTCTTTGTGGAAAAAGATTTTTCATTGCAAGCTGCATACGACAAATTTACGTCAATATCTGAAATATTTGATAAATCTTCCGGTGGGGTTAAAACTCATAGAGACAATCTTGTGATTGGCTTTACTGATGAAGAAATCAAACGGAGGATGAGAACCTTTACAAGTAACTTGCCAGATGATTTGATTACTCAATCATTGAATCTAAAGGGGACAACAGATTTTGAGATAGGAACTAAAAGAAATGCTGTAAAGAAAATAAATTGGAAAGAGCATATAAGAGCTTATTCTTATCGTCCTTTTGATAATAGAAGTATCTGTTATCTGTCGAACCTTATTGACAGGGACAGAATGGAGATAATGAAAAACTTCTTCGACGATAATTTAGGATTGGTTGCTATGCGTCAATTTGTTTATGATTCAGTCAAAACATATAATTATGTTTTCTGTACAAAGGATATTATTGATAACAGATTTTTTGTAAGTAATAGAGGGATATGTTCTCTATTTCCTCTTTATATCTATTGTGAACATGGAAAAGCCAAAAAGAAATCTTTTGGTTCTGCCATGATGCTTTTTGAACCTGAGGCAGAGTATGTCCTAAAGAAACCAAACCTGTCTGCTGAAGTTGTCGAAAAATTATCCAAGGCATTTAAGAAAACCCCTTCTCCTGAAGAAATCTTCTATTACATTTATGCTGTCCTTTATTCAGAGACATACAGGATAAAATATGCAGAGTTCCTTAAGATAGACTTTCCGAGGGTGCCGTTTACTAAGGACTATAAGCTATTCAAAAAGATGTCTGAATACGGAAACAAACTTGTTGATTTGCATCTCTTAAAATCACAGGAACTTGATTCACCAATAGCAAGATTTCAAGGAAAAGGAGATAACAGGGTAGAGAAACCGAAATACACACCCTCCCTTAATCCCTCCCCTCAATGGAGGGAAACATTTTGTCCCTCGCCCCTTGGGGGAGAGGGTTGGGTGAGGGGTGGCCGTGTTTATATCAATAAGACACAATACTTTGAAGGTATTTCAGGGACGGTATGGAGTTATCAAATCGGAGGTTATCAGGTTTGTGATAAATGGCTGAAGGACAGAAAGGAACGGGTTCTATCCCTTGATGAGATCCAGACCTATTGCAGGATAGTCACCTCAATTCAGAAAACTATAGAGATACAAAAGGCTATTGATGAGGTTTATGGACCAGTGGAAGAAGCAGTAGTTTAATTAGTATAGTCTCCTGAAGCCTCAATCCCATTTTTAACCTTTATGCTAATACCATGAGAAAAGCATTTTATTATGACATTGCAATCCCTCCTAAAAAATGGTTGATTACTGCAAGTCTGCTTTGGAATAAAATTTGGATTTCTCCCTTAATTATTAACCTTATAACAGCCCAAGATATTTTTCCAGAACTCACAAATGAATTTTTAACGAGTCTTTATAAAAAAGCCCCGGATATATTTGATATATCAACTCCCAAAATTGATGAGAGCAAGTTTGAAAATGAGATACGTGGAGAAAAGCTCGACAAGTACAAAAAAATTGTAATCGAGCACGTTAATGAAATAAAGCGTGGCTTTATTAGACCAGAGAATATGGAGAAGTTAGAGAACTTAAAAGCAAAGACTCAACACTATCTAAATATAGGGGACAGACAATCAGCTTCGAAGATGGTTAATTTATTAACAAGCATACTAAATTCTGAAAAAAGTAAAATGACAAAAAAAGCAACCTTACACAATCATGGCTTTTATAACTCCGAATATAAAGAATATTATCCTGAATTGGATTACTTTTTTGATAATGAAAGTTCCTTTAAGAATTGCTACCCCAATTGCAATAGAGTTTTAATATATTCGGTAGAGGCTCTCTTGCCAGTGAATCCGGAGTCAATATCAATTGAACAAATAAAGGATTTCAGGGAAAGGACTATTTCACAACGTATTAAATTTAAAATAGCTTCTGAAGAATTTTTAAATAAATTAATGCTGGCCTCTACTGAAGCAGACTTTGACGATTCACTGAAAGTTTTTAAGGAAATCTTAGAAAATGAACTTAATAGTTTTAGTATAGTTTACAGAGAATGCAAAATAGAGGCTTTGAACAGGGCAATAACAATATTTTCAGCAACAACACTCCTCCCATTCATTGAAAGTTCACTCTCCATCCCTATTTATGTACCTGCTGGCATCATTTCAAGCCTATCTCTTACAGCTTCTTCTGTTTTATCTGCAATTGAAAAAGGGAAAACAGAAATACATAAATCACCTTGGGGATATTTGACTTCACTTAAGAGACTGAAAAAAGGAGAACATAACAGCACTTGAAACCAAAACTTATATTGATAAACGGCCGTTTCATGAGCCAGCCCATTACAGGGGTTCAGAGGTATGCTCGTGAAGTTATATCTGCACTGGTAAAATCAGGGGATACGCAATTTAAATTCATCATCGCTATCCCTGTTCGCAATGCTTTTGAACCTATCCCTGATACAGAAATATTTCGTGATAATTCTTCCTTGCCAACCTCGATATGGCAGCAGGTCAGGCTTCCTTTTTTGATGAAAAAGCTCCGGGCGGACTTTCTGTGGAGTCCTTGTAACATAGGCCCCGTATTTACTGAAAACCATGTGATTACAATGCATGATGCAGCGACGTTTGCAGGGCCTGAATGGTTTTCGCTCTCCTTTAGAATGTACTACAGGCTTATCTTCCCTTTACTGGGGCAGAGGGCAAAAAGAGTTCTTACATCAAGTCTTTTTTCAAAGGAAGAAATTGTCAGCTACGACATAGCAGATGCGGATAAGATAAGGGTCATTCCGGGCGGTGTTAGTTCTAAATTTACGCACACAACCTCAAAAATATTCGATTTCCCATATATACTTACATTGGGATCAAGAGATCCGCGTAAAAACAGTGCAAGATTAATTGAATCATGGAATCAACTCCCTGCGGATGTTAAAAAGAAGAGAAGACTTGTAATCGCCGGAAGAGAGATACACAGCTTTTCTTCTGAAGGTTACGGAAAGATACCTGATGACGTGCAATTTACCGGATACATGGCTGACAATGATCTGCCGGCTCTTTACTCAAGCGCTGATGCGTTTGTCTTCCCATCGCTTTATGAGGGGTTCGGACTCCCGCCTCTTGAGGCAATGGCATGTGGATGTCCTGTTATAGTTTCAAAGACTGCAAGCTTGCCTGAAGTATGCGGAGATGCCGCATACTTCATAGACCCTTACAGCACAGAAAGCATTACAGAGGGGATAAATAAAGTCTTAACAGACGACACGTTAAGGCAGTCCCTGTGTGACAAAGGGCTGGAGAGGATAAAACTCTTTAGTTGGGAAAAATCGGCTGAAGAGCATATCAGAAATTTTGAAGAGCTGACTGATGTCAGGCAGTAGTATCAAACTGCTCCATTCTCTCCGCAAGCAGCTTCCAGTTGCATTCCTGCAGAACTTTGACGGTCTTATGCATAGCTCCGCTTTCAATAGCCTTAACTCTGTCTGATTCTTTCTCCACCCCATAAAAAGGGAGCATTATAAAGAACGCCTGATCCACGAACTTCTTGACAGGCGGCAATACATCTTCAATCCTCGTGTAGTACGGATCTTCACCTTTAGCACATGGTTTTCCGAAAACATTAAACTGCCTGCACGCCATTGGCCTCATTAAGTATATGGAGCAGGCCGATTCTATTAGGAAAGGGCAGGGATCGTTCTTCTTATGATACTTAAGCCGTGTTTTAAGAATCTCCCTCTCAGGGCCTGACATTTTTTCCGCTGCATACCATGATATACCTATAATCTCAAGAGGATAAAAAGGGATGTCCTTAAGCACTATGCAGCAGTTTGTGCATCCTCTTTCGCAGGCTAACTTTCTTCCTCTCTTTAGCTCCGACTCAATGCCGCAGGCAACACCATTATCTAAAATATGATAGGCGTTAAGGAGCATGGAGAGCCAAGGGAGTTTTTTTTCTTCCTGAGGGAAAGATGTCCCTTTGGTTTTAACAGAACCTGGTCTGTTCTTCTTATTTTTCGGCATTATTCATAATGATTCGGGATACAGATAGTTTTTACAAACCGGCAAACAGTTTGTAAGGCATGGCTTGATATTATAGAAAAAGTGAATAATACTAAGACATGGAATACTTCCTGCTCTGCACACTCTGGATCGCCTGGTGTTTTCTGCACAGCTTCTTCACAACTTCAGGAACAACAAACTGGTTCAGAAATCATTTAGGGGAAAGGTTTAGATTTTACAGGTTCACATACAACATCTTCTCCCTTATGACAGTCCTGCCACTGCTTTACTGGCAGGGGAATATAGCGGGTCCTGTTGTTATTCCTCTTTCGCCGTTTCTAAGATATTTTAAAATAATCGCTATTATCCTTACAATAGCTGTAATGGCAGCTGCTTTCTTCTCATTTGATACAAGAGAGTTTCTGGGGATTAAACAGATAACCGGTAAAGCAAAAGGTACTACTCCGACAATAACGAAACACGGTCTTTACGGCTTTATACGTCATCCATTATACCTTGGAGGTTTTATATTTTTTCTGATATTGACGACTGACGCTCCTCTTGCGCAGTTCCTCGGATACCTTATCCTCGCTCTTTATATGGTCATCGGGACATTCAGGGAGGACAGGCGTCTTGCAAATGAGCTTGGAGATGTTTACAGACAATATCAAAAAGAGGTGCCCATGTTCCTGTCTAACCTCAGGCGAAAATAGGCGGAAAAACCGCTACCGTCTTTTTAATTTTACCTTTCCATCCTGAGGATCGTACCAATACACGTCATGTTCAATAGGGGAACGCATTAATTTTTCAATTTCGGAAATATTTTCAGGATACTTGCCGTTTGAGTCATGATAAAACCGTATGGCCTTATTCATATCTTTTAATGCTGCCTTCTGATCTTCTATTACAGCAGGATCTGGATATTCCTCGCAACCGATTAATACAGCAAGTAAAACAAGAAAAAGAAGGGTAGTCATTTTGGTTTTGATATTGGTCATAATATATCAAAAACTCTTTGTTCCATCTTAAACTAATAAATGAAAGAAATTCAAGCCTCGGCAGAATTTCTAATCGTCACTGACCTTTTAATGTTACCGTCCCATTCTGAGGGTTGTATTGATACATGTCAGGATCAATTGGGGAATCCATTAATTTTTGAATTTCGTAAATATTTTCGGGATACTTGCCGTTTGAGGCATAATAAATCTGTATGGCGTTCTTCATACCTTTCAAGGTCGCCTGCTGCCCTTCTATCTTGGCTCCCTCATGAACGCTTATCAGGTCATCGCCATACTGTGCAACAGGGTTTATCTTCTCTGCAACAGGACTTGTCTTTTCTTCGCAACCGCCGGCTAAAGCAGCAAGAAAAACAAGAAAAACAGAGAGCACTCTTTTTATCTTAATCATGGCTATAATAGATTTAAAGCTCTTGATTCATTTTAAACCAATTAATAAGAGAAATTAAAGCCAGGTAAGAACTCTATTGACAAATTTATCTTTTTTGTTGTAATATTTATTTAATAAGAATCATTCTTTGCTCTTGTCTTTAGAACCTGGAAGGATGATTAAGAGCGACTTCAACGAGCAGTTGCTCAACAAAAAGGAGGCAATAGAGATGGCGATATTTAAATGCAAAAATTGCGGGGAAACAAAGGAGGGCAGTTGCACGCCTGAAAAGTGCCCAAAGTGCGGAGCAGAGGGTACGATGCAGAAGAAAGAGACAGGCTGTTGCTCCTGCAAGTGCTGAGTTCTCTTCTTGTCCTGCGCAGTGGTAATTAAAGATAGGAGGAAACGAACATGTGTATTGAACATAAAGTAATATGCAGATGCGGGAAGAGGGAGGCAAGCTTTCAATTCAAGGATGAGATAATGCCGCCTGAAACCATCAGGACGCTGTATTGCCCTGAATGCTCTAAAAAGATCGCATTTGATCCTATAAGCATGATTAATGATAATGGCTGGATAATCCAATATGATATGGATGTTATCAGATTGTACAGGCAGAAACTACCCGGCAGCGTTATGGAAAATCTTCTGCCTGAGACGTTATTTGACACGGGGTACGCAACATGGTGCGGAATCTATCCCGGCGACCACATTGACAGCTTAAAAGAGAAGCAGGAACTCGCAGATCTGGCAAAAGAAGACCCAAAGAAATACTTTGACGAGATAAAGAGATGGGCTGTCAAGAGAATGTCACGCTTAAAGCATGAGGGCTGGAGAAAGGCTTACGAAGGAAAGGCGGCTTAATGACTGACGTAAAAGAAGAGATCATTAAGCGCTTAAAAGAGAAGAGGTATCACGAGTTAATCAATCTCCCGCATGGCAGGAGAAGGACCTTAAGCCTGCTGCTATCCCTATCTTATGATAAAAAGGATGTTATATCCTGGCGGGCGATGGAGGCTATCGGGGTGATAACGGCAGAGATAGCAAAGGAAGATCCCGGACATGTCAGGAATACAGTCGGAAGACTGCTCTGGATGATTAGGGATGAGTCCGGGGGCATAGGATGGAGTGTTCCTGAGACCCTCGGGGAGATAGTAAGGAACAACCCGGAACTGTGCGCTGACATTGCTCCGATTATAGTTTCTTTTCATGAAGAGAAGATGCTGAACGCGGGTGTCCTCTGGGCTATAGGCAGGATTGGAAAGATTAATGCTGAGTTTGTTGATTATGCTGTCCCTATAGTCATCTCCTTTCTTGAATCTCCTGAACTGAGACTTCGCGGTTATGCTGCCCTTGCATGCGGTAAACTCTTTGCGCTTACGGCTGTTAACGAACTTGAAAAGCTCAAGGGTGATACAGGCCTCGTTCCCTTTTATGAAGAGGGGGAACTTAAGGAAAAGAGTGTTGGAGATATAGCATCAGAAGCCATTGAAACAATTAAACAGACAGCATCCAGCGGCATAGAAGCGGCACTCCAAACTTCTTGAAAATACCCTCAAATCCAAAAGTCTGGTTTATGTGGGAAGAACACGCTATACTTTAAGGGGTTACTGATAAAAAAAGGAGGCATTAATGTCAAAAACAGAAGAACATCTTAAGGAAGCGTTTGCGGGTGAATCACAGGCGAACAGAAAGTATCTTGCCTTTGCCAAACAGGCTGATAAGGAGGGGTTCAAACAGGCGGCAAAGCTCTTCAGGGCTGCTGCCGAGGCTGAAACCATTCACGCGCACAATCATCTTAAACAATTAAACGGTGTAAAAAGTACGAAAGAGAATCTTGAGGCTGCGATAAGCGGCGAAACATTTGAGTTCAAGGAGATGTATCCTCAGATGATAAAGGATGCGGAAGCAGAAGGACACAAAGGGGCCCTGCGCAGTTTCAATTTTGCAAATGAAGTTGAAAAAACTCACGCAAACCTTTATAAAAAGATGCTTGATAGTCTTGGCAGCACCGAAGATGTTGACTATTATGTATGTGAAGTATGCGGGCATACAGCCGAAGGCAGTGCGCCTGATAAATGCCCTGTATGCGGGGTAAAAAAAGAGATGTTCAGAAAGATAGATTAACAGGCATTTATGAAAGTTATAGCATTTCTTGGGAGTCCAAGAGTTGGGGGCAATACAGAACTCCTGCTCAATGAGGCGGTAAGGGCTGTCGAAGAAGAGGGGCACGATGTGACCGTTTTCAAGCCCAACATAATGAAGCTATCTCCTTGCCTGAATTGCGGACAATGCGAAGAGACCGGCGAATGTATTATTGATGATGATATGAAAAAGGTATATCAGGCTATTCAGGATGGAGACCGTTTCATCCTCGCCTCGCCCATATTCTTCTTTGGCCTCTCAGCGCAGATAAAGGCGCTGATAGACCGCTGCCAAGCTTTCTGGTGCAAGAAATATCTTCTGAAGAAGCCTATACCTCCCGGCGTGTTTGGAAGAAAGGGGCTTCTGCTCTTGGTCGGCGGGATGAAGAGCGATACAGGTTTTACGTGCGGCGAGGCAACTGCAAAGGCGTTCTTCAGGACTATCAGCGTGCCTGAACATGAAACTCTCTTTTATAAAGAGGTGGATGCAAAAGGGGCGATACAGAAACATCCTACAGCCCTTAAAGATTCCTACGAAGCCGGGAAAAGATTGGTTAAATAAATCTCTCCCATCTATTTTATAAATCCTGCCAACATAATAAAGCCTTTTTTACAATTCTCGTTGATTGTTCCTTTAATTGCGGTTATACTTTTACAAAGAATAGAAATGAGTAAAAAAACCTGTTAGCGCCCACCCAATAAGGTAGGACGAATCTATGTGGAAAAGATTTGGATGGAAACATAAATTACCTCTTATGACAGGAGCAATAAGTTTTCTTATATCATTGCCATTTATTGTTGGCATGCTTAGCCCTTCAATACATGGAGGGAATATGTACAGCGCATTATATGCTGTATTATTTATTACGCCACCGACTTCATTGCTTGAAGTGATTATAGGTAAATATGGATTAAGTGTTTATGGTGAGAATAGCGTATTAGGCTCAGATGTCAATTTTATTTTAGCGTCAATCATGATTTATATATTGTTATCGTTTATTATTGGAATTATTATTGATTTAATTAAAAAATAGAAGCAACCCATCTTGGTTAAGTTGGGAATATCCAAATAGTGAATCAAAACTCCTTCATCTTCTATCCCGCAAGTTTCTTCAACTCTGCTTCGTCTATTTTATACTCCCTCGCCAGATGCTGGAGCGTTGCGCCGGTCTGATTCATCACCTCTCTTGCGTAGTCAGCAAAACCCATCTGTTTTTCGCAGGAGTTAAAATAATTTCTGAGCACCATCGCAAGCCCTTCGGAGGGTATTCTGTATCCCTTTTTGGTCGCCTCTGTCTCTCCAACGCTTTCGGGAACGCCAATTACAACGATTCGTTCGTCAATAATTATAAAACGCATGTTATGCACCATAAGGCAGCTGCTGTATAAAACCTCTGCGCCTGCCTTCGTATAAAGATAACCCATATGCAGTCTGTCCGGAAACTTAGGCATAAGGTACTTAACCCTTATGCCTTTTTTTGCAATGCTCTCAATAGTGGAAAATATATCCCTTGTCATCTGTTTATCGTCTCCTGCCGGAATTCTTCCCGTAATACACCCCACTATCTCTTCCTGCGCCCCAAGCATGGAATCAAGGACTGTAAGAAAATATTCCTGACGGGTAAGTATCTTTGTTGCTTTTCCCATCTCAAGCAAAAGTTTGTCCCTCTGCCTGCCTTCCCTAATGCTGTAAACAACCAGTATGATCGTAGCTACAAGAAGTATGGATTCAAGGGCAAGTAAGCCAATTTCAAGAGTCATAGATTAATCTCCTCCGGCAATTTTATCATTTTTTCTTATCATTATCATCATCCAGCATCCTGTATTTCGGCCCCTCTATATCATCATACTGTCCGCTTTTTACCGACCACAGAAACAATAACCACGCGGCAAGCCCTATGCAAAATGTAAAAAATATCAAGAGAATAACGCTCCACATATCAGGTCCTTTTGAGCCTCATTGAATTCCCGACGACACTTAAAGAACTGAGGCTCATTGCTATAGCAGCAACGATCGGATGAAGCATCCCCATTATAGCCAGAGGCACGGCAATGAGGTTGTAAATTAATGCCCAGAAGAGGTTCTGCCTGATAACATTGTAGGTTGCCTTGGAGAGCCTCAATGTCTCAGGGATCATCCTCAGGTCATTTCTCATCAGGACAATATCAGAGCTCTCAAGGGCTATATCTGTTGCCCTTCCCATCGCAACGCCGATATCAGCCTGCACAAGCGCGGGCGCGTCGTTTATCCCGTCGCCGACCATCATAACATGTCTTCCTTTGCCCTGCATCACTGTTATCTCCTCAGCCTTCTCTGACGGGGACTTCTGAGCCGCCACATTATCCTCGGATATCCCGGCCTCTTTTGCAACAGATAGGGCGGCTTTATTGTCGTCACCTGTTATCATTAAAACACTGCTTCCCGTCTTCTCAATCTCTTTAACCGTCTCTCTTGCCTCTCCTCTAATTGTATCAGAGATGATGAATATGCCTGCAATCTTTCCGTCATAGGATAAGTAAACCGCTGTCCGGCCCGAATCCTCTTCAGCGTGAACCCATGAGGTAAGTTCTTCGGACAGCATATCATCAACGCCTTCAGACTCAATAAAGTTTTTGTTCCCGATAAGCGCGGGCTTCCCATTTATATATCCCTTCACGCCTCTCCCGGGATATGCGGCAAAGTCTGAAACAATATATGCTTGCATTCCTGCGCTCCCAGCCACAATCGCCTTTCCTATGGAATGTTCTGAAAGAAGTTCAAGCGAGGAGGCGAGACACAATGTTTCATTATCTGAAATGCCTAATCCTTTAAATGCCGCAAGCTCAGGCTTCCCTTCCGTTATAGTTCCTGTCTTATCCAGCACTACTGTGTCTATATCTTTTGCCCTCTCTATGACATCTCCGCCTTTTATGAATATCCCTTTTGATGCGCCGCGCGTGGTTCCCGTCAATATCGCAAGCGGCGTTGCAAGCCCAAGCGCGCATGGGCAGGCTATCACAAGCACAGAGACGGCGTTCATCACTGCTACTGTGAGCGCGCTGCCTGAGAAGAGCCAGAATACAGCTGTTATGAAACTCAGGGTCAGAACCGCAGGCACAAAATAACCGACCACCCTGTCAGCCAGGGCCTGCACAGGCGCGCGTCTTGCCTGAGCATCTTCAACAGTCTTTATAATATGCGAAAGGACTGTATCTTCTCCTCTTCTCTTAACCTCAAATACAAAACTGCCGTAAAGGTTCTGCGTTCCTGAGAAGACCTCGCTTCCCTGATGTTTGGAGACAGGCCTTGACTCACCTGTAAGCGGAGATTCATCAACCTCTGATGAACCTTCAGTGACTGTACCGTCAAGCGGGACCCTCTCACCGGGTTTTATAAGGATGAGATCGCCTTCTTTAATGTCTGTTACAGGAACCATCTCTACTTTCTCAGAACCTTCTCTCCCTTCAATGTTCCGTATTACAAGCCTCGTCTCTTTCGGACTTAGCGACAGAAGCCGTGTTATCACCTCAGATGCCCTTGCTTTTGCACCTGTCTCTATATATCTACCAAGCAGTATCAGGGTTATTATCATTGCTGAGGTGTCAAAATAAACCTCGCCGCCAATAAATATCTGATAGATGCTATACAGGTACGCAGAGCCTGCGCCTGTGACGATAAGAAGATCCATATTAAAGTTCAGGTTTCTCAACCCCGTGATTGAGCCCCTGATAAATGGGGAGCCTGAATAGAAGAGTATCGGCGTTGCAAGCAAGAGAGAGAGCAGTTGAAGAAGTGTCCTTGTGCCGGAAGCGATGCCCTGAAAGTAGCCAGCGTAAAGGGCTGTGGAAAAGACCATAAGCTGCATTGAGAAGAACGCGGCTGTGCCGAATCTTAAGAGAAGATCTCTCCGCGCTTTTGTGAATTCATCAGACCCGCCCCGAGTCACTAACTTTGGCGTATAGCCGATTGCATTGACCTTCTTCAGGAGCTTTTCAAGGGAGACAAGGGAAGAATCCCACCTGATCTTTGCCTTGTGGGTCGCGTAATTGAGCCGTGCGAACTTTACGCCCTCTGTCTTAAGAAGCATTCTCTCGATCAACCAGACGCATGAGGCGCACCGTATCCCATGAAAGAAGAGGTCTATCTCTGATTCATTGCCCGTCTGTTTGACAATATCAGCGAATGCTGAGATATCTATCCTGCCCTCATCCGGCGGGCCCGGTATCCATGAAGAATCTCTCTTCGCATAGAACTCCCCAAGCTCTTCCTCATTGATAAGCCGGTAAACGCCTTTGCATCCATGACAGCAGAAAAGCTTCTTCTGACCGTTTATCGTATCAGGAACAGCCTTCTCTTCAGTCATCTCAAGCAGGCAATGGTCACACTTGAGCATAAAGCCTTATCCCCTTCAGGATGAAGAGCGCGCCCATCACTATTACAATTACACCTGCTGCCTTATATAATATCCCTCTCAGTCTGCTGCTTATGGATGAAGCGGCAAACCCGAAGAGCAGGAGCGCGGGAAGGGTGCCGAGCCCAAAGAGGAGCGTAAGTATCAATCCTGACAGGAGACTGCCTGTGCCTGCTGCCGCAACAAAGGCAGCATATGAAAACCCGCATGGGAGAAACCCCAAGAGAAGCCCTAGAGGGAAATATCTCAAGAGGGATTTTCCTTGCAGCAACCTCCGGCCTCCTCTCAAAATATAACTGTTGTGTTTCTCCAGCCAGTCCGTCCTTCCAAAAATCCCTGATATGCTTATGCCCATAAGTATCATCATCAGTCCGGCAGCTATCGTCACAATATTTCTAAATCCTGCGATGTTGTTAATGAACGACCCTGTGAAACCCATTGCCGCGCCAACGAACATATACGTAGTGATGCGGCCTGCATTGTAAGCGAGGTGAGGAAAAATATTTTGCGCAATGTTTCTTTTATCAGAGTGAGAAGCTCCGTGGAAGGCATAAGAGGCGACAATCGGCCCACACATACCTATGCAGTGCCCCATGCCGCCGAGAAGGCCTGTTGTAAAAGCGAGCATATAAGAAGGCGCCATTGGCAAATGACGATGCGCATGCTGAGCAGCGTTGGTTGTAACAGCAAGCAAATAGGACGGCTCCATTAATTTGCTACTTCCCTCCAAGACTCCTTATGTAGGTTGTAAGCTCTTTGATCTTCTCCGCGCTGAGCTGGTTTTCCCACGAAGGCATTCCGCCGCTTCTACCTTTTGCTATCGTGGTGAATATCTCATCATCAGAGCTCCCATATTTCCATTTACTGTCTGTAAGGTCAGGGCCGATATTGCCTTTACCTCCTTCGCCGTGGCAGACCTCGCAATGCTGCTTGAATAATTGCGCGCCCTCAGTATCAACAGCTACTGCATTGGTTGTAACCTTCGCTTCCTCCGACTTTTTCTTCTCACAGGCGTTCATCGCCAGAAATGAGAGTGATAAAACAATGGCCATGATGAATAAAACCGTCTTCCTCATTTTCAATCCTCCTTTTAAAGTTTATGAGTTATTATTGTTCAAAATAAGTTTTTGGAAAATCTCCCCTGCCCCCTCTTTGCCAAAGAGGGGTATAAATGCAGTTTTCCCACTTTGAAAAAGGGGGATTAAGGGGGATTTTGAGATTACAAATAAGATACCACCTTATTCATTTCACCCTTTCCCCACAAAAACCCTCTCTTTAAATTCAATCTTCTTCGCATTCTTAATAAGATATATCTTAATATCCCACTGTCCATATAATGGGAAATTCACTAATGCCCTGTAAAGACCTGCGCCTAATTTTTGCACATCAACCTTCCTGTCGTAAGCATCTGTTGACGGCCTGCTGAAATTAAGAGATACTTCTGCGGGAAGATCAAGAGGAGAGCCCTGCTTATCAAGGAGAGTGAATTGTAAATCATTCTCTCCCACTTTAAAGATGCCGGCATTTAGTTTTATGCTCCACCCAAGCTCAGCCCTATCCTTGCGGGCTTCATCCCAGGCAAGCCCTTCTTCATAAGGCTTTGCAATGACAGTGCCGTCAAAACTCCTTACCCCTACGACAACAGCGCCGATCACCGCTGCAAGCCCCACTATAACTACTATGCTGATTAAGGTCTTCATCTGCTCCTTTAAAGAAGGATAAAATTAGCCCTTCTCGTTATCCTTAGTTTATCACTTTCTTTTAACATTAAATAGGGGCAAAGAGCTTGTCTTAAAACAACATTTTCAACAAGAAGTCGTCATCTATGAAAAAGTTTTTCAAGTATAAAGTGCACACTCCATAAGTCTTGTCTGGAGGAAGCAAAGAGACTTCACTTCAGTCTTGGAGCTTCCGAGAGACAATTTCTGTTTTTCGTCTCCTCCGTTGAGAAATCGAC
>JACRPZ010000057.1 GCA_016222905.1 Nitrospirota bacterium | reverse complement strand
GAGGGATATCCCGGCGCTGAGGGAATTGACAAAAATATCCCTGGACTCGATAATTAAAGCCGTTGAGCAGGAATGCGGGGACAAGCCGGAGATTAGCAGGAAGGCTGCCATATATATAAGCCATCGTTACAGCGGCAGAACGCTCCGGGAGATCGGAGAACGGTTTGGGGTAGGGGAATCGGCAGTGGCACGGTCAAGCGGCAGGTTTGAGTCAGAGCTTAAAGGAAGCCGGATGCTGAAAAAGAGGATTGAAAATGTCCACAAGGTACTCGCATTGTCAAAGGTGTAGACCTGACACTTATTGCACACACTTATTGCACACATCTTAACACAATCCATAAACAGATTCTACATCTTGTCTTGTGCTGCCGTGATATAATAAACACATTACTCGACAATAACAATCATGGAACATATCAAGGACATACTGCCCGGGAAGGTATCTACTAAGCCTGAAGAGCTCTTTTGTTACGGTTTTGATGCTTCTTTAAGACAGGGTATTCCTTCTGCTGTTGTAAGACCGTCCAATACAGATGAGGTTTCAAGAGTTGCGGCTTTTGCTTATAAAAATAAAATTTCCATAATCCCAAGGGGCGCAGGCTCTGGCATGACGGGAGGCTCTGTTCCTTTAAACGGCTCAATCGTTATCTCTTTTGAAGGGATGAGCAGGCTTATTGATATTGATGAGAAGAATATGGTGGCTGTGGTTGAGCCCGGCATTATCAACGCTCACCTGCAGAACAGCCTGGAATCAGTTGAACTCTTCTATCCTCCGGATCCCGCGAGCATGGAGTTCTGCACAATCGGAGGGAATGTAGCTGAGAACGCAGGAGGCCCGAGGGCGATTAAGTACGGCGTGACCAGAGACTATGTGCTTGGACTTGAGGTTGTGCTTGCGGACGGCAGTGTAGTTACAACAGGCGGCAAGACTTTTAAAGGAGTTGTCGGTTATGACCTGACGAGGCTGTTGGTAGGCTCTGAGGGAACGCTGGGCATTATTACCAAGGTATTTCTGAAGGTTTTACCTTTACCTAAAGAGATAGTCACGCTTCTCTGTATCTTTCCGGAGATGAAAAATGCAGTGCTCGCTGTTCCCAAGATTACGGCTTTGGGAATAATCCCGCGGACCCTTGAATTTATGGATCATGATGCTATAAGAGCAGTAGAAAATTATAAACCTGTAGGGCTTCCGCTTGATGCCGAAGCAATATTATTGATAGAAGTGGACGGGCGGCATGGTCAGGTTTCAGAGGAAGCTGAAATGATCGCCGCAGTCTGCGCTTCCTTAGGCGCAGAGATAAAGATTGCCGAAGATGCTTTCTCAAGAAAACACTTATGGGAATCAAGAAGGGCGATATCACCCGCCCTTTATAATATGGCCCCGACAAAGATAAACGAAGATATAGTTGTCCCGCGTGGAAGAATTCCTGAAATGATAGATGCGTTAAGGGGCATTGCTCAAAAACACAATATAAAGATAGTAAATTTCGGCCACGCCGGAGACGGCAATATTCATGTGAATATAATGACTGACAAAAACGATAAAGAAGAATATCAGCGCGCGACGGACGCGGTTAAAGATATATTTGAGGCTACCCTGAAGCTGGAGGGGACAATCTCCGGCGAACACGGCATAGGACTTACCAAATCACCGTATCTCGGCATGGAACTTTCAAAGGAGAATATAGGGCTCATGAAGGCGGTCAAAAATGTTTTTGACCCTGTTGGAATTTTAAATCCAGGGAAGATATTTCCCTAAACCAATAAACGGCAATTAACCACAGAGTACACCGAGAACATAGAGATAAAAGAATTCATTTTCAAAAACTTATACACAATATTTGCATCTGTTTGACTCTCACCCGAAAGGGGAAAGGACTTTTTTGTCTTAGCATATTGTCTTTCTCTGTGTTCTCTGTGGTTCAACTGTTTTTTTTTTAGGTTAACTAATTGAAACGGAGAAAATATGGAAAACCTTGATATTCAATCACTGGCGAGGATGATTGGAGCTGGTGCAAACCTTATCTATGTGCAGACTGATAATGAACGGCGCACAGAAGGGATAGTTGTTCAGGCGTCATTGCTCTTAAAAGGGATGGGCAGCCCTTACATTTGGACTTGCACTGAGGGATTCAGCCGTGATGGATCTGTTGTTCCAGACACTATTGAGCCTCTGAAAGCACTTGACTTTGCATTAGCGCATCCCGCTACACTCATATTTTTGTTTAAAGACCTGACTTATTTTTTGAAGGACAACCCATATGTCGTTCGAAAGCTTAAGGATTTTTCAGTACATGCCAAACAGAAGGCAATAGTCCTGATAGGACAGGATGAAGCGGTTACCGAGGCTATCGGTGAAGACCTGACTATCTTTCATCAGGGACTTCCTCTCATTGGAGAGATCACGGGCTACCTCGAAGAGATACGGAAAAGGGAACCGCTCCTGGCCGAGGCCTGTGCTGCTGACCCTGAACTCCTCGGCAGGTTGGTGGTGGCGGCTCAAGGGCTTGATCTGGCCGACATTGACAGGGGAGTGCGTGCCCTGCGGCTGATCAGTGATGCGAAAGGGGAGGACATCTTGCCTGCTATTTTGCGCACCAAGCAGATGATCATCAGGAAGAGCGGCATCATGGAGTTCGTAGTAAACGATGTCAGGCCGGACCAGATCGGAGGCGTTGAGAACCTCAAGCAATGGATGGAGCGACGCGAGAGCGCTTTTGGTATAAAAAATATCACCTCCGGCGCCAGCCTGCCGAAAGGAATTCTCCTAATGGGAATCACCGGCTGCGGCAAGTCCCTCTTCGTCAAGATCATAGCCGCTAAGTGGAGTCTGCCTCTTATCCGCCTCGATATGTCGGCGGTATATGGGGGGGGCCATGGTTCCCCTGAATCAAGCCTGCGCAAGGCATTCAGGACTGCCGAGGCTGTCGCGCCATGCGTGCTATGGATTGACGAGATCGAGGCAGGCATAAGCTCCCACGGGTTCAAGGAAGAAGGAGGGCCTGTGTCGCGAGTACTCGGCTCGTTCCTCATCTGGATGCAGGAAAAGCGGGCGCCTGTTTTCGTAGCTGCCACTGCTAATGCCATCGAAATGCTGCCTGCTGAGGTGATCCGTAAGGGGCGTTTTGACGAAATATTCTACGTGGGGCTTCCAGACCTCAAGGGACGAGAGGAGATATTCCGCGTGCATCTTGCGAAGCAGAAGATCGCTCCGAAAACGTTGGACATCTCCTTGCTTGCCGATATGACCTCAGGGTATTCTGGAGCTGAGATCGAGCAGGCGATATTAACAGCCATCTTTGAGGCTCTTGCGGAGCATCGTCCCATGGTTCAGCAGGACCTGATGGTCGCCTTCAGCCGCACGGTTCCTCTCTCGGTAACAATGGCAGAACAGATCAAGAAGACCGAAGCCTGGGCGTACAAACGGGCTGTGCCAGCGTCGGGAAAGTATAAGCGGTGATTTATCCCGATGCGTGGTTCGGCTATAACCGGTGGAATTCCGGCGACACCATACTAAAATTATTACCTGCCAGTTTGACAACTATCCTCTAATACTGTTACTATTTTTGTGGCTATTTTTCCTCAAGGACAGAAAAACTCAGGGAAAAGAAGCTGAAAAACCGTAAATTTAACAAACAGTTAAGCAATCTCAATATAAATATAACAGGAGACTAATTATGAAGATCATATTAAAAGAAGAGGTTAAGAACCTTGGTGAAGTAGGCACTATAAAAAATGTTGCTGACGGATATGCCAGAAATTATCTTCTGCCCAGAAATCTCGCGGTTGAAGCAAGCACTAAAAATGTTAAGCAATTCGAGCATCTGAAGAAACAGATACTTGCAAAGGCTGAAAAGATAAAAAAATCCTCAGATGACCTCGCTGTCAAATTATCCGCAATAAAGCTCTCAATTGAGACGCAAGCCGGAGAAGAGGATAAACTCTTCGGCTCTATAACCACAGCAGATATAGCAGAGGCTTTGTCTAAACAGGGCATAGAGGTTGATAAGCGCAAGATAGCCATAGAAGCGCCCATAAAGCGTCTGGGAACGCATAACATAACAGTTAAGCTTAGTCAGGGTGTAACAGCCGGCGTGGCCTTGGAAGTTATTAAGAAAGCCGAATAACTAAGGGTGTCTTTTAAAATGCTTAAACCTCTGCGCAGTGAGAACATCTCCGGAGCTGCCCTCGACCGCTTGCCCCCGCAAAATATAGAAGCGGAACAGTCTGTTCTTGGAGCGATACTCCTTGAGAACGAAGCCCTTCCTTCCGCAATGGAACTGCTCGTCCCCGATGATTTCTACAAGGATGCCCACAAGAAGATATTCCGCGCCATGCTCGACCTATACGAGAAGAATGAGCCTATTGACCTGATAACCCTCACCGAACGCATGAGCGGAAAAAATGAGCTTGAATCAGTCGGCGGCGCGTCTTATCTCAGCGCCATTGTTAATCAGGTGCCTACATCCGCCAATGTAAAGTACCATTCAAAGATTGTCAAAGAAAAAGCGATCTTAAGAAATATGATCACCACGGCTACCGAGATCATACAGATGGGTTATACCCCTGAGATATCCGGGCAGGATGTCAACGAGCTTTTGGACCTTGCCGAGACAAAGATATTCGGCATCTCAGAGAAGATGATAAAGAGCTCATATGTGCATGTTAAGGATGTTCTTAAGGATACGATTGAGCTTGTAGATAAGCTTTATAACAAGAAAGAGCTTATAACCGGCCTTCCTACTGGATTTTCAGACCTCGATGTTAAAACAACCGGTTTTCAGCCAGGCGATCTGGTAGTTGTAGGCGCAAGGCCCGGCATGGGCAAAACCGCTTTTTGTCTTAATATCGCCACTCATGTGGGTGTTGAAGTTAAAGCTCCGGTTGCCATATTCAGCCTTGAAATGACCAAGGAACAGCTTGTGCTGAGAATGGTCTGTTCTGAGGCGGAGGTTGATTCCAAGAGCGTCCGTTCAGGCTATCACAGCAAGGAAGACTACAGAAAACTTGTAAATGCGGCAGGCAGACTCGCCGAGGCTTCAATATATATAGATGATTCATTCAACTCTGTGCTTGAGATAAGGGCCAAGGCGAGGAGATTGAAGGCAGAGCACGGATTGGGGCTCATAATTGTTGACTATTTACAGCTTATGAGCGGCGTCGGCCACTTTATGCAGAGAGAACAGGTTATATCGGAAATATCGCGCTCCATGAAGGCTCTTGCCAAGGACCTGTCAGTGCCCGTCATATTGATCAGCCAGTTAAACAGGAGCTGTGAATTAAGAGGGGAGAATAAACGCCCTATCATTGCCGACCTCAGGGAGTCCGGCGCAATAGAGCAGGACGCGGATACGATACTATTTCTTTACAGGGGCGAGTACTATAAGGCGAAGGATGCTGTGCCGGGCGTTGCAGAGCTCAATATAGCCAAGCAGAGAAACGGTCCTACAGGGGAAATAGATTTAACCTTTATTGATAAGTTTACAAAATTTAAGGACTATACGGACAGGGAAGTTTATTAGATAAGATAGAGGTCAACTATGATAAAGAGGAAGCCGGCAGTAGCCGGACAGTTTTATTCATCCGACGCTTCAGAGCTTTCTGAAGAAGTCGGCGCTTATATTAAGCCGGGCATTAAGAAGGAGAGGGCGATAGGCGTTCTTTCCCCTCATGCGGGACTAATGTACTCAGGTCAGGTTGCCGGGGCGGTCTTCTCAAGAATCGAGTTTCCGGAGACTTTTGTAATCATCAGCCCAAATCATACAGGACTCGGCAGTTCTGTCTCTATAATGACTTCCGGAGAGTGGCAGATGCCGACCGGAGATCTGACAATAGATGAGAAACTTGCAGTAAAGATAGCCGAACTTTGCGGTGCTGCAGATGCTGACCCTTCGGGAAAGGCTCATTTGATGGAGCATTCAATAGAGGTGCAGCTTCCATTTATCCTTCATCTTTCCAAAAATGTCAGGATAGTTCCCATTACGTTAATGACGGATTCTATTGAGACGTTCAGGACGCTTGGAGAGGCTATAGCGGATGCTGTTAAGGATTGCGGATATCCTGTGACGATAGTTGCAAGCTCTGATATGAGTCATTATGAAGAAGAGACTGTCGCGCGTTCAAAGGATAAGAAGGCTATTGATATGATCTTGGCGCTGAACCCGGAAGGCCTGTACAACACTGTAAAAAGAGAGGGCATCAGCATGTGCGGTTACGGCCCTGCCACCACAATGCTTTATGCTGCGAACAGACTGGGCGCAAGGAAAGCGGAATTAATAAAGTATATGACTTCAGGCGATGTCAACAGGGATTATAGCCAGGTGGTTGGCTATGCAGGCATGATAATAAAATAAATGGGCAGAGCATTTGCTGCGGAGGGTTTTTATGTCTAAGCTGGATAAGGTTGTGCATGAAAAATACGGGCTGAATTCAAAGTTTAAATTTAGATGTCACAAGGATATAAAGTGCTTTACAAAATGCTGCAGCAACATTGATATACTTTTAACACCGTACGATGTTCTGCGGTTAAAGAACAGGCTGAAACTCTCCTCAGCGGAATTCCTCTCAAACTACACATACGTCAAGATTGATGAGAAATCATCCCATCCCCATGTTATGCTCAAGATGAAGGAGAGCGCGGAGATGGAGTGTCCATTTGTTACGCCCGAGGGCTGCAATGTATACACGGACAGGCCTGCCAACTGCCGTTACTATCCTGTGGGGCAGGGTACATTTAAAAAAGAGACGGAAAAGGGAACGGAGGAAGAGGAATTCTATTTCTTTGTCAGTGAACCTCATTGCCTTGGTTTTAATGAGACAAAAGAGTGGACAATAGAGTCATGGCGGGTTGATCAGGAAGTGGATCTTTACGACAGGCTTAACAGGGAATGGAAGGGGCTGCAGTTGAGAAAGGACCTGCCGGGACATCCGCCGATTAATGATAAAAAACAGGCACAGTTTTATATGGCCAGTTATGATATTGACAGCTTTAGAAATTTTGTTTTTGAGAGCAAGTTTCTGGATATATTTGATATTGATGAAGAGACTGTTGAGAAGATCAGAAACGATGAAGTGGAACTGATGCAGTTCGGGTTCAGATATATTAAATATGTAATGATGCTTGAGGAGACACTGAAGGTCAGGGATGAGGTAGTGAATAGCAGGGTTGTGAAAAAGTAAGACGGGCAAAATATCAGAAAATCTCCCCTCACCCCTCTTTGACAAAGAGGGGCTGTATTCCTCCCTTTAACAAAGGGAGGTTAGGAGGGATTTTTCAAATCAATCTTCACATTATCTAAATAACTGGCATGAATTAAAGGAGGGTTTAAATGGATTGGGGAATGGAGAATCGTTTGGCGCAGCTTATTCAACCTGACGGCCGCTGTTTTTTTCTTCCGATTGATCACGGATATTTCCAGGGACCTACAAGCTGTTTGGAGGAGCCGGGGGAGACCATCAAACCTCTTCTCTCTTATGCGGATGCCTTGTTTGTAACAAGAGGCGTATTGCGTAATGCAGTGGATGCGTCAAACACCAAGCCTGTGATCCTCAGGGTATCCGGGGGCACGAGCATGGTTGGCGAGGATCTTGCAAATGAAGGGATCACCACTTCAATAGAGGAAATTATACGGCTGAATGCATCAGCGGTCGGCATGTCGGTCTTTATCGGGACCAAGCATGAGAAAGAGACCTTGATGAATCTATCAAAACTTGTCAATGAGTGTGAGAATTACGGTATCCCTGTGATGGCTGTAACTGCTGTGGGCAGGGAGCTTGAAAAGCGGGACGCCCGCTATCTTGCTTTATGCTGCAGAATAACCGCCGAACTCGGCGCAAGGGTGGTTAAGACATACTGGTGCGAGGACTTTGAGAAGGTTACAAGAGGCTGCCCCGTTCCCGTTGTTATGGCGGGCGGACCAAAGTGTGAGACCGAGCTTGAGGTCATGGAGTTTGTCTATGACGGCCTTCAGAAAGGCGCTATCGGAATAAATCTTGGAAGAAATGTATGGCAGAACCCGCATCCTGTTCCGATGATAAAGGCATTAAAGGCGGTTGTTCACAAGAATGCCAAACCTAAAGAGGCTTACGAGCTCTTTAATGAATTGAAGAACAAGGGGAAGAAGTAAGATATTCAGCCACTGACTCATTTAAATAGTAGTCAGAAGTTAGTAGACAGTAGTTAGGGAAAACCCTGACTACCAACTACGGTCTACTTACTACTTTAATCTATGTGAGTCTGTGACCAATCAATTGAACTATGCGTGTCGCGGTCTATTACAACAATAGCGATGTAAGGGTAGAGGAAGCTCCTCTGCCTGAAATAAATGCCGGAGAGCTTTTGGTAAAGGTCATGGCGAGCGGCATATGCGGAAGCGATGTAATGGAGTGGTACCGTGTAAAGAAGGCCCCGATAGTCCTCGGACATGAGATTGCAGGTGAAATTATTGAGACCGGCAAAGATGTAAAGAAGTATAAAAAGGGCGACAGGGTCTTTGTCTCTCATCATGTGCCGTGCAATACCTGTCATTATTGTATTAATGGATATCACACTGCCTGTGAAACACTGCACAAGACCAATTACTACCCCGGAGGCTTTTCAGAATATCTCAGGGTGCCGGAGATTAATGTAGATCGCGGCGTGTATGTGCTGCCCGATGAGATGTCATATGATGAGGGGACTTTTATTGAACCGCTCGCATGTGTTCTGCGCGGACAGAGACTCTCCGCTTTAAAACCGGGGCAGACCGTTCTGGTCATCGGCAGCGGGATATCAGGGCTGCTCCATATTGAACTTGCACGAGCACTTGGAGCAGGGCGCATCTTTGCCACGGATATAAGCGAATACCGCCTTAGAGAGGCAGAGCGGCACGGGGCTTATGCAGCGATAAACGCCAAAGAGGATGTTGCAGGACGTTTATTAGAGCTTAATGATAATCGGCTTGCGGATCTTGTTATAGTATGCGCCGGAGCGCTCTCAGCTTGCGCGGAGGCGATAAGATGTGTTGACAGGGGAGGCACAGTACTCTTTTTTGCCGTGCCTGAACCTGACGTTATGGTCCCGGTTCCCATGAACAGCCTGTGGAGAAATGAGATTAAACTTATGACATCATATGGCGCGGGCCCGTCTGATATTGAGACAGCCATAAACATTATCAAGAACCGCAGGGTCAATATAAACGAAATGATCACTCACAAACTGCCGTTTGAAGAGATAGGACAAGGATTCCGGCTTGTTGCAGACGCAAAGGAATCTATAAAGGTGATAATTGAACCGCATAAAAAATAGAACAATAAACCCTTACTTTTTTCAGGAGGATTAATATGTCATTGTTAGTTGTCGGCTCTGTCGCATTTGATTCGGTCAAGACCCCGTTTGGCGAGGTTGATGAAGTCTTAGGCGGCTCCGCCACTTATTTTGCAACTGCCGCAAGCTACTTTACTGACGTGGCGATAGTTGCGGTGGTGGGCGATGACTTTCCTGAAGAGCATTTAACATTCCTGAAGAGCCGAAAGATCAATACTGCCGGGATTGAAAGGAAAGAGGGCAAGACCTTCAGATGGAAAGGCGAATACGGATATGAACTTAATGAGGCCCGTACGCTTGATACGCAGTTGAATGTTTTCCAGTCCTTCCGGCCCAAGCTCCCTGAAAGCTATAAGAGCAGAAGAGTTGTCTTCCTTGCAAATATTGACCCTGACCTTCAGAGAGAGGTACTCAGTCAGGTAAAGGAGCCTGCTCTCGTTGCATGCGACACAATGAACTTCTGGATCGGAGGGAAGAGAGATTCGCTTATTGAGACGCTTAAGCTTGTTGACATACTTCTTATTAATGATGGCGAGGCAAGAGAACTCTCAAAAGAGCCTAACCTTGTCAAAGCTGCGGAGAAAATACTCTCATTCGGCCCCAAAGCCCTGGTAATCAAACGCGGTGAATACGGCGCGTTAATGTTTCAGAAAGGGAAGATATTTTCAGCGCCTGCATATCCGCTTGAGTCTGTTTTTGATCCTACGGGCGCTGGCGACAGCTTTGCCGGAGGTTTCATGGGGTATCTCACCAGCACAATGAATTTTGAGGAATCAAATATACGCAAGGCTATTATCTTCGGAAGCGTTATGGCATCGTATAATGTTGAGTCATTCAGCCTTGACAGGATAAAGGCCCTTGATTATTCTGAAATAGAGAGCCGCTTCAGGGAGTTTAAGGCACTTACACATTTTGAAGACCTGTCATAGGAAAAGTCTCTTTGAGATGATAAAATCATTTCTCTCCAGCTTTGTCTTTATTATAGTTCTATTTTTATTCTCCGATTTTGCACAGGCGATCCAGCAAAGCGATATTGAGATACCCGAAAATAATCTGGATGTATCCGTTAATATCTCGGATTCCTCAATAACCGGAGTTTCGCAGATAACCCTTAAGAAAGGGCATAAACTCTCAATTAATACCGGCCTCCTGAAGATTCTCTCCATCAAGATAAACAACCTCCCGATACATCCTGATCTGCATGGTTCTGACCTTGAGTTAACTCCAGGCGAAGACGGAATATTAGAGATAAAATACGAAGGATTTTTTAAGCCTGCCGCGTCCAGGGATTCTGATACTTCGAATCTGGTTCAGAGTATTATTGATAAAAGAGGCGTATCGCTTACAGGACTATGGTATCCGGCAATAGATGGGCTTAGCCGTTACAGGCTTAGGGCGGTCCTTCCAAACGGTTATGAGGCTGTCTCTGAGGCTGAAGATATAAAGAAAGTCGTCACTGATGAGAATGCAGAGTTTTACTTTGATTTCGAACACCCTGCAGACGGCATTAACCTTATTGCTTCGGATAAGTACATAGTTGTGAAAGACGATTTCGAGGGCGTTGAGATCAGCGCGTATTTTTTTAGAGAGGATATTGATCTTGCAGGGACATATATTGAATATGCGAAGAAGTATCTTAAGCTCTATAAAGGCCTCATCGGGGAATACCCCTACAAAAAATTCTCAATAGTTGAAAACTTTCTTCAAACCGGATATTCAATGCCTACTTTTACCCTGCTCGGCAATAGCGTTCTCCGCCTGCCTTTTATAACTGAGACATCACTCGGCCATGAGATTCTGCACCAGTGGTTTGGAAATCTTGTCTATGCAGATTACGAAAAAGGGAACTGGGCAGAGGGGTTAACGGCTTATCTGTCGGATCATCTTTATAAAGAACGAGAAGGGATTGGATGGGAGTACAGAAAAAATATAATGATTGATTACGAGAGCTATGTAAGGCCGGAGAATGATATCTCTTTAAGAGGCTTTACGGGCGGGATTAGCCGCCCCTCAAGGGCGGTTGGATACGGCAAAGGGGCTATGGTATTTCATATGCTAAGGAATATGCTCGGCGAAGAGGTGTTCTTTAAATCTCTTAAGGACTTTATTCATGAAAATAATTTTCGCAGGGCTTCATGGGATGACCTGAAAGTATCATTTGAAAAATATTACGACAGGAGTCTCGACTCTTTCTTTAAACAGTGGATTGAAGAGAAAGGGATGCTCTCAATAGAGTTAAAAGATGCTCAGGCGAGATATGCTGACGGTGTCTATGAATTGAGTTTTACTATTAAGCAAGAGAAGCCTGTTTATGAACTGGATATTCCTGTCACCGTATATTCAGACGGCATAGGGAGGAAGAGCTTCTTCAGGCTCAATGAAGACGAGAAGAGCTTTAAAGTCTTTCTCTCTCATGAGCCTGACAAGATTGTCCTTGATGAAGATTACGATATAGCAAGAAGTCTCAGCATGGATGAGAAGCCGTCTGTTATCGGAGCGCTTTTGGGCGATAAAGATCTCGTTGTTACGCTGTCGGAATCTGAGAATAGTATCTATAAAACCATAATTGAGAGCTTTAAAGATAAAGGGACTGTATTGAAAAAAGCGAATGAAATAAAAGATTCCGAGATGAGCACATCTTCTGTTGTAATACTTGGAACTGATAACCCCTTAATCAGCAGGCTGTATGGAAAGCTTGAGATTGCAGATGCGGGTTTTAGTGTAACAATAAAAAGAAATCCGTTGAATTCAAAGAAAGTTATAGGTATATTTAGCGGAAAATCAGAGAGCGAGGTCGCGGCAGGATTCAGAAAGATATCCCATTATGGAAAGTACGGCAGTCTCACCTTTGAGAACGGCACAAATACCAGAAAAGAGGTTGAGAAGACGGACAGAGGAATCATCATGGAACTTAAGGAAGACCCGCCCGCGGTTGATATGTCTGCTCTGGGCGCTTTATCAAAAGTCATAGATAGTGTATCAGACAAAAAAATAATCTATGTCGGTGAGCTTCACGATGTATTTACCCATCATGCTGTACAGCTTGATATTATTAAGGGGCTTTACAAAAAAAACAAGAAGTTAGTCATAGGTATGGAGATGTTTCAGAGACCTTTTCAGAAGACGCTTGATGATTATATAGCTGAGCGGATTGATGAAAAAGAGTTTCTAAAGAGGTCTGAATATTTCAAGAGGTGGAGCTTTGATTATAATCTTTACAAACCTATTCTTGATTTCTCAAGGGTAAACAAAATTCCAATAGTAGGATTGAACATGGAGCGGGAGATTGTAGATAAAGTCTCTGAAAAGGGCATGGACTCGCTGACAGATGAAGAGAAGAAAGCCGTCCCGTCTGAGATGGACTACTCCAATGAGAAGTACAGGGAGAGGATCAATAGGGCTTTCAAGATACATAAAGATTGGAAGGAGAAGAAGTTCTATAATTTCTACCAGTCGCAGATCATATGGGATGAAACCATGTCACAATCAATAGACGCCTTTCTCAGAAAGAATCCTGACTATCAGTTTGTAGTAATTGCAGGGCAGGGGCATCTCGAATACGGCACCGGCATTCCAGGCAGGACTTACAGGAGGAACAAGGAGAGTTATTCAATAGTGCTGATTGACGCGGACATTGAAAAGGGCATTGCTGATCATGTTGTATTTCCCAAGGAAGTCGAGGGTATGGTCTCTCCAAAACTTATGGTCTTCCTTAAGGCGGAGGATGGGAAACCAACGGTTACAGGATTTCCGGCCGAAAGCGTTTCTGAAGATGCGGGAATGAAAGCAGAAGATGTTATAATCTCTATAGATAATACGCTGGTGAACAATATAGAGGAGCTTAAAATACAGCTCTTTTACAAGAAAAAGGGCGAGACAGCTTCAGTTAAGGTCTTAAGAAAGATTGAAGAGCACAATAGAGAAATGGAGTTTAAAGTTAAGCTCTAACAAACTTTTCGCCTTAAAAAAGTGTTATGATTCTGGAGACTTGCTATGAGAGATCTGGATTACATATATAAGCGCATTGAGGGCAAGAAGTTTGATTATATCGGTTATAATTTCACCCAGACTGAGAACAGCGCGCTCAAGAGTTTTTTCGATCTCGCTCAGGAATTTGACAATATTGATAACTTTTATGATCTGTGCGTGGCGATCCCCAAGAGTTTTTTCAATGTAGAGGCGCGCCTTTACATTGTAGAGCCTAAACTTAACGTCATGAAGCTTGCCGCAAAGACGCGCAATAACGGCGAATTGCACACCCCTCCGCCGGATGATGTAAGACCTGAAGTTCAGCCTTATTATACAGAGAGGCAAAGCCTTGTCTTGACTATTCGTGGGAAGGAACCCTTGATTGACCAATTGCCTTTTGAGATACATGATGATGTCCTCGGTCTGCTGGAGTTGTTACCCTCTGCAAAACTCGGCGAACATCAGGAATTGTTCTTTCAGAAGTACGCCAACCGCATAGGGTTTAACATCCATAACAGGTTTCTTGTTGAGAAGAATATTGAACACCTGAAGTTTATCCGCTCACTTGTCGCTGACATCGAACACAATGTCATAGTCCCCAATATGGTGTATAAACTCTTCCTGAGGGGGCTGAGAAGAAAGATAATGAAGAACATTGAATTAGAGAAGCTCTTCACTGAAAGATCGTTATCCGGCTTGTGTGACGAGGCTTGCATGAGAGATTATTCAAAAGAAGTTGATGATAATAATCAGGGATTGATCACGGAGCTGGAGAACATAGAAAAACATTACAAGAATATGAGCCTCTTTATCGAGACCCTCTTCAGGAAGAGCCATTTTGATCAGGGGCGACTGACGCTTCGCACCAAGTCTTGCAATATGCTTAAAGACGTGGTGCGGCCTCAGTTAGATAGATATATCGAACAATTCCAGAGCATGGACATATCAGTGGAGGACCGTTTCAGCGGCATACCCGATACCGAGATCATAACCGTTGTTGACGTGGGACTGATGGCGCAGGTTTACGCCAATCTTTTTTCCAATGCGGTTAAATATACGAAGGCTGTGAACAATGATGCCGGCGAGACAGTGAAGTATATATCTTACGGGCATGAAATTATAAGAGATTTTTTCGGGCAAGGCAAAGACGGCGTTAAGTTCAATGTCTTCAGCACAGGCCCGCACGTTGCTCCGGAAGACAGGGGAAATTTATTCGAAGACGGATACCGAGGCTCCAATATCACCACACAGCCCGGTACAGGACACGGCCTGGCGTTCATAAAGAACGCTGTTGAGATACACGGCGGGCTGGTCGGCTATGAACCCACGCAGTATGGCAACAATTTCTATTTTATTCTTCCGAAGTAAGTAATTCATTGTCAGTTTTCATTTGAAAATCGTTTAACCTGTGTTCCTGTTTTCTTGATGCCGTCGTTGTTATCTATAACAAAATCTGCCGATGCCTTTTTTCTTGTGGTTGGCATCTGGGCGCGCATTCTTTTTATAGCGTCTTCTTTTGCAAAGCCTTTTTTTAAGAGCCTTTTTATAGCAACATCTCGTCTGCAGAAGACAACGATGACTTTATCAAAATACTTCTCATAGCCAGCTTCAAATAGCAGAGGCACTTCAACAACGACAGTTAACGATGGATTATTTTTAATTTTTTCATTCATGAGAGCCTTTATATCTCTCATGACCTTCGGGTGTATTATCTTTTCAATGGAGATTCTTTTCTCAGGCTCATTGAAGATTATATCAGCAACACGTTTCTTATCGAGTTTAGTCGCTTCGACGGAAATAGCTTTGCCTCTTTTTTTCAGTACGCTCTCTCCAAGAAGGGATGTTATCTTTCTTATTGTCTCAGGTCTTTGCAGAATATTATGTACAATCTCGTCGGAATCTATGGTCTCTGCCCCAAGCTTCCCAAAGAGCCGGAGCACCGTGCTCTTTCCCATACCAAAACCGCCTGTAAGACCAATTGTAGGCATTTAAAATTATAACAATTTTCACACTTTTTACTTGCATATTGTCTTGCAGGTAGTGTCTTCCCCGTATTCTTGACTTACCTCTGATATGGCTGATAAAATAATGAACCTTTAATCATATCTGCGGACTTAAAAGCAAATCTCTAATTTTAAAAAGGCTGAAGATGAAGATAGCTATAGGCTGTGACCATGCCGGAGTTGAATTAAAAAACGGGATACTGCCTGTTCTCAAGGAGCTTTCAATCATTTACGAGGATGTTGGCCCTTATAAAGAGATATCAGTTGATTATCCTGACTTCGGGGAGAAGGTTTCGGAGATGGTATCAAAAGGCGAGGTTGAGCGAGGCATACTTATCTGCGGCACAGGCATAGGCATGTCTATTGTTGCGAATAAATTTCCCGGAGTGCGCGCGGCTTTATGCCATGAGGAATATTCCGCCGAGATGAGCAGGCTTCATAATGATGCCAATATCCTTGTTCTGCCCGGCAGGATCATTGGTAAAGAGAAGGCCGCCGCTATAGTTAAGGCATGGTTTTCGACTTCTTTTGAGGGTGGAAGGCACCAAAAAAGGCTTGATAAGATCAGGACAATTGAGGAGAGGCTGATTTGCCGGTAAATATGGATGAATTAAAGAAGACCGACCCTGATATTTATGAGGCAATAATAAATGAGATCAGGCGTGAAAGAGAGAAGCTCGTCCTTATCGCGTCTGAAAACTATTCAAGCAGGGCGGTGCTTGAGGCGCAGGGGTCTGTCTTTACCAATAAATATGCGGAGGGATACCCGGGCAGGCGTTATTACGGCGGATGTGAATATGCGGATGTAGTGGAATCCCTTGCCATAGAAAGGGCAAAATCACTGTTCGGCGCAGAGCATGTCAATGTTCAGCCTCATTCCGGCACGCAGGCTAACATGGCCGTCTATCTTTCAATGCTGAAGCCCGGCGATAGAGTGCTTGGGATGAACCTCAGCCATGGCGGGCATCTTTCGCACGGCGCGGAGGTTAATTTTTCAGGCACTATTTACAGGTCCTTCTTTTACGGTGTTGAGAGGAAGACAGGGCTCATTGATTACGACAAAGTCAGGAAAATGGCCAAGAGGCACAAGCCAAAACTCATCATTGCCGGAGCCAGCGCTTATTCAAGGATCATTGACTTCAAGCTTCTTTCGGAAATTGCGAAAGAGGCGGGCGCGTATTTTCTTGCTGATATAGCTCATATTGCGGGACTTGTTGCAACAGGGCTGCATCCTTCACCGGTTCCATATGCTGATTTTGTCACAACCACGACCCATAAAACGCTCAGGGGTCCGCGCGGCGGCATGATCATGTGCAAGGCGGAATTTGCAAAGAGCATTGATAAGATGATATTTCCTGGAATTCAGGGAGGGCCGCTGGTTCATGTAATCGCGGCAAAGGCGGTGGCGCTGAAAGAGGCGTTGTCATCCGAATTTGTCCGATACCAGACACAGGTGGTGAAGAATGCAAAGGAGCTTGCGGACGCGCTGATAAGCAGAGATTTCCATGTTTTATCGGGCGGGACAGATACCCATTTGATGCTTATTGACGTTAATAATAAAGCCGTCACCGGCAAAGAAGCTGAGACCGCGCTTGATGCAGCGGGTATTACACTGAATAAAAACTCAATTCCTTATGACCGGAGACCTGCCGCAATAACAAGCGGCATACGGATCGGCACCCCGATAGTCACCACCCGCAAGATGAAAGAACCTCAAATGGTAATGATTGCGGAGCTGATTTCAACGGTGATTGATAATATTAAAGACGCCGATGTTATTAACCGGGTAAGAAGCAGGATTAGGTCGCTGTGCAAAGAATTTCCTGTTTATGAGGATATGGAAGAATAGAAGCATCTTTAAAGCTGTTGATTTATATTGCCCACTTAAATTCCATGCGCTGCCCATTCTGCGGACATATAGAAGACAAGGTCATTGACTCCCGTCAAAGCAAGGACGGCGATGCCATCAGACGCCGCCGCGAGTGTCTGAAATGTGATGCGCGATTTACGAGCTATGAAAGAATTGAAGAAGTACTCCCGCATGTCATAAAAAAAGACGGCAGGAGAGAGCCTTTTGACCGGATTAAAATTCTTCACGGACTTGAAAAAGCCTGTGAAAAGAGGCCGGTCAGCATGGAGTCAAGGGAAAAGCTTGTTACAAAGATAGAGAAGAAGCTTCAGGAGTCAGGCGAAAAGGAGATACCGGGCACATGGATCGGAGAAGAGATAATGCGCGGGCTGAAAGAGATTGATGAAGTTGCCTATGTAAGGTTTGCGTCAGTATACAGGCAGTTTAAGGATATCAAAGAATTTATGGAAGAGATCAAAGATATTGTCTATAACAAAAAGTGAGATTACACCTATTGCCGCGTTCCCTTCCCATTTATCAGGGGTCGGAGTTTGCATTTTTATCGGACTTATGATATAAAGATGATACTTTATTAACACTTCATTGGGGAGGGGAATTCCTCATGGTATCAAACTTGCTCAGTCAGTCAGTCAGTCAGTCAGTTTTGCCCCTTAGCAGGAAAAAATATTTCAGAGTATAGAGGCATGGAGTCCGAAAAAAGACTCCATGCCTCTTTTGTTTTCTGAGGATGGCATAGACGGATTATTTCAATGAAGTATATCAAGATTATCATTAAAGGGGTGACTGAAATGAAAAGAAAGATATTATTCTTGTCGGTTATTACGTTATTTGTATTTTTTTGGGCAAGTATAAACACCGTTTCAGCAGAGCTGGCCAACAGTCCATGGCCTATGTTTCAACATGACTTGCAGCATACGGGCAGAAGCCCATTTAAGGGGCCGGAGAATCCGGAGCTGAAATGGCAGTTTCAGGTAGAGGGAACACCAAGCTCTCCTGCCATAGGGGCTGATGGAACAATATATTTACCAACCGGATGGTTGAATGGCGATACAATTGGCTATCTTTATGCGATTAATCCAGATGGGACGCAGAAATGGCGTTACCAATTTGAGGGGTTGCCGTCTAACACAACACCAGCAATTGCCGCTGATGGGACAATATACGTACACATGAATGGAAATGAGGGGAATATCGCAGCGCCTGAAAAACTCTATGCGATAAATCCGGATGGTACCCTTAAATGGAGGTATCAAACTTCTGTTGCATTAACTAGTTATACGCAATCATCTCCCGCGATAGGCTCTGACAGCACAATATACTTTGGTTCGCAGAACACGGGCTTTTATGCTGTCAACCCTGATGGAACGCTTAAATGGGCACAAACAATTTCATCATCATCGATAACTTCTTCGCCTGTTATAGCGCACGATGGTACGGTTTATATAGTTGACCCTTTTTATCTGGCTGCATTTTCACCTGATGGTTCACTGTTATGGAATTACCATTTAGCTGATTCAACAGTCAGTTATGATGCATCACCGAGTATTTCCAGCGACGGGACAGTTTATATCGGTAAAGGCAATGAACTCCAAGCTATTAATCCAGATGGAACGCTCAAGTGGAAATATCTGCTAACAGAATCTCCAATGGGTGTTAGTCAGACGCCGGCAATTGCATCTGATGGCACGGTGTATATTTCCATGGAGGTCTCGGATTTTGATATTGATGGTGTGCTGCATGCTGTTAATCCTGATGGAACGATAAAATGGAAGCGTGAAAGTCCTCGTAATGGGGGGGGAGTTCCTTCTGCGTCAGCAGTTATAGATTACAACGGTGGTATCTATTATAATGAATCCGCAGTTATGTACACAAATTTGGCTTCAGTTAGTGCATTAAATTCCAGTGGCTCAATAATATGGACCCTGCCATATACTTCAAGCTGGCTATATGCCATCTCACACGTTGACGCAAATCAAGGTTCTCCAATCGCTTCAGACGGGACGCTCTACATATCTAATTGGTGGAGTAAAACGCTTGAAGCCTACTCTGATAGTTATAAACTGACTGTTTCAAAATCCGGCACAGGTTCCGGCACTGTAACAGCAGATACAGGCACGATAACGTGGACAGGCAATAACGGGACAGCGGTCTATGACTACAACACAAGCGTTACATTAACAGCGACTGCAGATGCAGACTCAACCTTTGTTGGCTGGGGTGGCGGTGATGATTGCTTGGACGGGCAGGTGACAATGAACGCTGATAAGAACTGCAGGGCCATATTCAGAAGTCTTGACACCTCGGTATTTTCACCTGTTGCGTGTAGTGACGGTAAAATTGATGCAATCATTGATGATTTTGAAGACGCATCATTATGGTCTACTTGCTATGTTGTGGCTGGTGTTTCTTGCCCAACGTTGACAAGTGTCGGGGGATGCTCAGGTAATTCTCTTGCCATCAGCTATGACTTGACAACAGAACCGATTGAAAATGGCTGGTTCGTAATCACGCGTACCTTCCCCGCACCTATAGACCTCAGTGATTACACCCATCTTCGTATAGCACTGCGGGGGTCCAATATCAACGCTCATCACACTTTTGAAATAAAACTGGTAAATCATGTCGGTGATTCAGACTATACATACTTGAGAAAAGTAGAGAGTGTTACCGACCTTTCTGTCTGGTGCCCGTTATACATTGATTTCAATGAATTTACATGTGGAAACGTCCAGACTTGCAACAGCCAGTTTCCACTTGATGTTTCAGCAATTACCAGAATAGAGATTGCGGTTTCACGGTGTGTGGAGGATGGAACTGAATGCGAATCTCCCTCTGAAAATACAAATGTCTTTTATCTCGATGAGCTATCTGCCGTTGACCTGCGTCCAGTATCGGGCAACAGGTTGGTTCAGACAAGCCCTGAAGAGGTAGTGCCTATTCCCGATCTCCGTTCATCTACTGCAAACGCTATTTACAATCATCAAGATGTCACTGATTTGGTTCCCGCATGGTTTGATGAGTCCCCCGCGAATTACAACACATATGCGGAGGCGATTGCCCTTCATTTATTTATTGATGAGTATGAAAGAACCGACAATGCAGCTTATAGTAACGCGGCAAATCGCCTGGCTGAAAAACTTATAGCTTTACAGATTCCAAACGGGAAGCTGAATGAAGGCGCATGGTTTACTGATTACAAAAATGACGCGGGCGGCATTGTGCCTAATGATCCATCATGTACCGGAGATGAGAGTCTCACCCCTGATATTGATAGATGTTCATGGATTGGGAATACCGGGTGGGCGGTTATTGCGCTTGCACGGCTGCAAAACAGCGGCATCTATCCTGATGTGACTGCACTGAGTTCCTCAATTGACAAGGCGGCATCATGGATAGTGAGTCAAATAGGAAGGATATCGGAATACCCCGGGCTTGTTACCGAAGGAATGGAAGGCAATATCTCCGCGTATTTTGGGCTCATAGCCGCAGGCAGGGCTTCGGAGGCTTCGCAGATTGGGGATAATATTTATCTTTACGGATGGGATGTTACTGAACAGCGTATGAAAATAGGCGCAAAATCTTCGGATTATGCCACAGCGATGGATGTTTCAGGAAGTTGGGGAGCTCAATTTTTGCGACATATCGGCAAGACTGCAGAAGCCCTTTTTTCTCAGGAATATGCTGCAACGATTCTCCGCACAACCTCATTCGATACAAATAATTTTGCAGGTTCTATTGTTAAGGGCTATGGCGACATTGCCGGCCCTTGGACAATGACAGTTGAGTTCGGCGCTCAGGCCGCCGCAGCCGGTATTCTCTATTCCAATTATATTATGGAACAGATTTATCTGCTCCAACATGCTGATGGTTCATTCCCCGGCAGCACAGACAACTGGTATGGCGGGACGGTCGCGCCATGGACAACAACTATGACTGGCGTAGCGCCGACTGCCTGGGTCTATTTTGCACAAAATGGCGATCCATCGGTACACGCTTTAGACTTAATATAGACATAACCGGTACAGGCAGCGGCCGAGTTACAATCAATCCACCCGGTATAGACTGTGACACCGACTGTTCAGAGATGTATCATGTAGGAACAATTGTAACCCTGACTGCAACAGCCGATGATAGGTTTATATTTACAGGCTGGTCAGGGGCTTGCACAGGGACAGGCACATGCAGTGTGACAATGGATGCGGCAAAAAATGTTACGGCAACATTTAATGATATCAATCCACCAACGGGAAGTATTTCAATTGACCTTGGTTCAGGTCTATCAGATAATGCTGAAAACGGGCTTGGCAACTGGATAGCGGCTTCACCCTGGGGTGTAACGACATCTTCATATCACGGCGGAGCAAATTCATTTACAGACAGCCCTGCCGGAAATTACAGCAACAATATAAATACTTCCCTTACGCTGAACAACGCTGTGACAATTAGCTCTGCTATGCCAACGTTGACCTTCTGGCATAAATATAGGACTGAGATCTGCTGCGACCATGCTTATGTTGAGATTTCAACGAACGGAGGCACAAGCTGGACAACACTTGCAGCATACCAGGGGACATTAAGCACATGGACACAGATTTCAATAGATTTGAGCAGTTATATCGGCCAGTCTGTAAAGATCAGATTCAGATTACAGGCTGATGGTTCTGTTGTTTATGATGGATGGTATATAGACGACATTAATCTCTCCTATTCCCTTATATCCAATCCTGAATACACCAATACTACTTCTGTGACCCTCACCACAACATGCGCAGACGCCGGAAGCGGCTGTTCAAAAATGATGGTCAGTAATGATTCAGACTTTGCAGGAGCTGTTGAAGAAGACTATTCATTATCAAAATCATGGACACTTTCTTCAGGCGATGGGCTAAAGACAGTCTATGTAAAGTTTAAGGATTTAGCGGGTAACTGGTCAGAGGGATACAATGATTCGATCGTGTTTTGTATAAACACGTACACATATTACCGCGATCTGGATGCAGACAGCTACGGAAACCCTTTAAATTCAACACAAGCTTGCACCCAGCTTGCAGGTTATGTGACAGACAACACAGACTGTGACGATGGCAATGCGGTAGTGAACCCCGGAGCAGCCGAGATATGCGACGGCATAGACAATGACTGTGACGGCAGGATAGATGAAGGATGTAGCGCACCAATATTAGCTCTCGTAACCTACTACTACAACAGCATCCTTAACAGGGCGCCTGAGCCGGGCGGAGCCGAAGGCTGGGCTAGCGAGATACAACGTATTGACGTATTAGGCATAGACATAAAAGAAGGATTCATAGCGCTTGGCAAGTTATTCTTCAATTCAGGTGAGTATCTTGCCATGAACACGACTGATAATCAGTACATAACAGACCTGTATGAGACCTTCCTCGGAAGGACGCCGTCACAAGGAGAGATAGACTACTGGTCAGGAGAACTTTCGGGAGGACTGACGAGGAACCTTTTATTAAACTACTTCATATTCAGCGCGGAGTTCAAGACATACATGGGCGGCATATTCGGGGACACAACAGTAAGGCCTGAATATAACCTTGTAAATGACCTCTACAGGAGTTTATTGAGTAGGCTGCCTGACGACGGGGGATTCAACTACTGGCTTGGGCAAATGCAGACGGCGCAGTGCAACGGAGACCCTCAGGCCATTAGAGACCTGACACTGCAAATTGCATTGCTCTTCCTTAATAGTCAGGAATATGCGGACAGAAACACAAGTAACAGCGAATATATCGAAGACCTGTATAACGGGATATTGAGGAGAGGCGCGGAGCTTTCCGGTTATCTCTATTGGCTTGGGGAGCTTAACGGAGGCACTTACACAAGAGCGGAGATGATGCAGCTTTTTGTGGACTCAGCGGAGTTTCAGGCAAGGGTGCAACAGGTGATTGACGCAGGGTGCAGTCCTTAACAGGGACTAATAATTATTGCGCATGAACAAAAAGAGGGAAGTACGAGCATTCGTTGCCGCGCTTCCCTCTTTTTATGCCGGGAATCAGCAGTTAAAATTTCACTCTTGGCTATTCTTTGTCAGCCTCTATGTATTTCATAGTATAAAGCGCTTGATATTGCGGCAAAGGCGGCAATGAACTTCGGCACGGCAAAGCATAAAAGAGCGCTTGCGTTCCTTGACAAGGAAGGACAGAAATCTATATATTAAAAATAGAGGAAGATAAAATGTTTGAGAAATTTACCGACAGAGGAAGAAAAGTAATTATATATGCCCGCGAAGAATCCGAGAGGAGAAAGAATGACTATCTCGGCACCGAGCATCTGCTCCTCGGTATTCTAAGAGAAGAAGAAAGCCTGCCCGTTGTAATTCTGAAGAAGATGGGTCTCTCTTCCGAAGAGCTGCGTATTGAGGTAGAGAGAAATCTGCCTTCAGGCTCAAATATTCTTACGTTCGGCGACATTCCATTTACCCCAAGAGCAAAGAAGGTGCTTGAGCTGGCTGTTGAGGAAGCGAGGCTGCTGGGTCACAGCTATATCGGGAGCGAGCATCTTCTTATCGGCCTGATAAGGGAAGATGAGGGGATCGCAGGGAAGATCCTGAGAAGCCTTGGAGCAAACATTTTGGGAGCGCGTCAGCTTGCCATAAACCTTGCAACACGCGGATTTCAGTACGGACCAAAAACAAAGAAGAGCAATACCCCTGCGCTTGATGAATTCGGCAGAGACATAACACAGCTTGCGAGGGAAGGCAAGCTTGACCCTGTAATAGGCAGGGAGGATGAGATCGAGAGGCTGCTCCAGATATTGGGGAGAAGGGTAAAGAACAACCCTGCAATAATAGGCGAATCCGGAGTTGGGAAGACGGCAATCGTTGAAGGGCTTGCACAAAAAATTGTGGCGGAGGATGTTCCTGAAACACTTTATAACAAAAGGATTGTCAGCCTTGATCTCGGGGCGCTGATAGCCGGAACTAAGTACAGGGGACAGTTTGAGGAGAGGCTGAAGCTTGTAATGAAAGAGATTGTTCAGTCCGACAAGGTGATTCTCTTTATAGATGAACTGCATACATTGGTTGGTGCCGGCGCTGCTGAAGGCTCTATAGACGCTTCTAATATGCTTAAGCCTGCCCTATCAAGAGGCGAGATACAGTGTATAGGCGCCACCACATCCGATGAGTACAGGAAGTATGTTGAGAAGGACAGCGCGCTTGAGAGACGTTTCCAGCCGATATATGTACAGCCTCCTGATGTCAATGAGACGATTGAGATACTCACAGGGCTTAAATCAAAATACGAGGTACATCACCGCGTAAAGATAAGCGATGAAGCCATAAGGGCATGCGTTACGCTTGCCGACAGATATATTGCCGAAAGGTTCCTTCCTGACAAGGCTATTGATGTGATGGATGAAACAGGGGCGAGGATCAAGCTAAAACGGCTTAAGATATCTCCTGAGCTTCGCGAGCTTGAGAAAGATTTAAAGAGGCTGAACAAGGAGAAGAATCTTTATATAAAGCTCCATGACTTTGAAAGAGGAGCCGCGGAAAAAAATGAAGAGGACAGGGTAAAGGAACTATATAATAACCTCTATAAAAAGTGGATTGATGATCAGCAGAATGATATACCCCTTGTGTTTGAAGACGACATAGCTTACACCGTATCCAAGATGACAGGAATCCCTCTTTTTAAACTTGAAGAGAAAGAATCGGCAAAACTTCTCCGCATGGAAGAGGAGCTTCACAAGAGGATCATTGCGCAGAACGATGCGATAAAGGCTGTTTCAAAGGCGATCAGAAGATCACGCGCTGGTTTAAAGACCAGGAAGAGGCCTATCGGCTCCTTCTTCTTTTTAGGTCCCACAGGCGTAGGCAAGACAGAGCTTGCAAAGGCGCTGACAGCTTTTCTATTTAATGACGAAAGCGCGCTTATAAAAGTGGATATGTCCGAATATATGGAGAGGTTTAATGTCTCCAGACTGACAGGCGCGCCGCCCGGATATGTTGGATATGAAGAGGGAGGGCAGTTGACGGAGATGGTGCGCAGAAGGCCTTATTCTGTAATACTCTTTGATGAAATAGAGAAGGCGCATCCTGATGTCTTCAATATACTGCTTCAAATGCTTGATGAAGGAGTTCTTACAGATAATCTGGGCAGAAAAGTTGATTTCAGGAATACGGTCATAATAATGACATCAAATCTCGGCACCAGGGTTGCCGCTGACGGCATGACCCCGCTCGGGTTTCAGCGCTCATCATCTGATGATGCATACAAAACAATGAAGGATACTGTTCTGAGCGAACTCAAGAAGGCATTTAATCCTGAGTTCCTGAACAGGGTGGATGAGATAGTCGTATTCCATCCGCTTGATAAGAATCACCTTGTGAATATAATCAATCTGCTCGTTGACGAGCTTAACAGGCAGCTTATTGACCGGGACATTGCCGTTGAACTCAGCGATGAAGTGGTAGACTGGCTGATTGATAAGTCTTACCAGCCTTCATACGGCGCCAGACCCATGAGAAGGGCTATACAGAATTACATCGAGGATCCGCTTTCAGAGGAGATTCTCAAAGGGCACTTCAATGATGTTAAGAAGATAAGGGTTGTTCTTGAAAATAACAACCTTGTTTTTGTTGAGAGCGAAGTTGAGGCTCTGGTAACGTAGAGATAGCATTTGTTTGCACAGCTATTGTAACCGCTTTTTATGACTTCGTATTCTATTTTCCTCTATGCATTATCTGACAATTATTCGCATTTCACTTATTTTGTTATCTGTCATGCCCGTCCCGATGCTTCGGGATAATCGGACATTCAATCAGGGTTTTAAAGCCTTCTGGATCCCCGCTCAACACACTGCGGGAATGATAACATGAAAAAGAGTGCACCTCCTGAGGGCGATAGCAAAAAGCTAACCCCTAATGTTTAAAACAGGGTGATAGTGTTAATATCCCCTAAAATTTAAGAGGAGGTGCACATATGAAGTATATCGGAATTG